>NZ_JBHXRM010000046.1:0-70243 GCF_042716895.1 Streptomyces sp. NPDC058653
CGGTCGGCGACGGAGCCGGCCCCCTGCGTCGTGCGTCGTGCGACGTACGGAGGCCGGTCCGCCCGGTCAGGGGACGGCGTGCCGGCGCAGCAGCAGGAGAGCGATGTCGTCCAGCCGGGGCGCGGACTCCTCGGCGTAGCGGATGAGCGAGTTGGCGAGCTGGTCGAGGTCCTCGCTCCGATCCCGCGCGACCCGCGCCGCGAGGTCGTCGGTGTTGTGCTCGATGTCCGTGCCCGGGATCTCCACCAGTCCGTCGGTGTACAGGGCGAGCACCGAACCGGGCGGCAGAGGGATCTCGGTGGTGGGGTACTCGGCGTCGGGCTGGATGCCGAGGAGCAGCCCCGGTGGCACGCGGAGGACGTCGGTGGTGCCGGAGGAGTGGCGGAGCAGCGCCGGCGGGTGCCCGGCGCTGGCGATGTGGAGACGGTGGTGGATGAGGTCGAGACGGGCGATCAGACAGCTGGTGAAGAGCCCGGCGTCGAGATCCATCAGGAGCAGATTGGTGCGGGCGAGGAGCTCCCCCGGGGGCGTGTCGGCGTTCGCGTGGGCGTGTACGGCGGTGCGGACCTGTCCCATGAGTGCGGCGGCCGAGGTGCTGTGGCCCTGGACGTCGCCGATCGCCGCGGTGATGGTGGTCGTCCCCCGGACGAGATCGTAGAAGTCGCCGCCGATGTCCGCGCCGTGGGCGGCCGGCAGATACCGGGCGGCGACCTCCAGCCCGGGGAAGCGGGGCAGCGCGCGGGGCAGCAGGGAGGTCTGGAGCGCGTGGGCGAGGGCGTGCTTGGTGTCGTACAGATGGGCGCGGTCCAGGGCCTGGGCGATGAGCCCGGCCAGTGAGGTGAGGACGGCGCGTTCGGCCGGGGGAAAGGCGCGGGGCCGGTCGTAGGAGAGGGTGAGGGAGCCGATGGGGCGGCCGGAGGCGGTCAGCGGCAGGAAGGCCCAGGCGCTCCTGTTCTGGAAGCGGGGCGCTTCGGGGTACTCGTGCAGGAAGTCCGCGAAGGTGGGGAAGAAGACGGGGACGTCGGTCGCCAGGGCGCGCGCGGCGGGGCTGCGGAAGGTCAGGGGAGCGCCGTCGATGCGGTCGATGAACTCGGTGCTGTAGCCGCGGTGGGCGATGACGCGCAGACGGCCTTCGTCGGCCATCAGGATGACCAGGCCCTGGGCGCCGAAGCCGGGCACGATCTGGTCGGCGGCGAGGTCGACCACGTCCTGCACGCCCACGGCCTCGGCGAGTACGGCCGACATGTGCGTCAGATGGTAGAGGCCCATCGCCCCGAACGGTTCGCCGGACGACGAGGTCTCCTGGGGGGTGATGCCCTCCTGTCCGTCGGCGGGGGTGATCTGGACGCTGATACCGCTGCCGCCGGGGTAGAGCTCGAAGTGCAGCGCGGTGTCCGGCGGGCGTACGGCGGTGAACGAGGTGGACCGCCGCGTGATGACCGCGGATCTCCAGCGGTCCTCGAACAACGGGCCGTTCAGCCAGCGCAGCACCTCCCAGGGGTAGTTGCCGACCAGCGCGAGGGGGCCCGCGCCGACGAGGTCGGCCCCGGCGGGATTGATGAAGGTGACCTTGCCGTCGAGGTCGAGTTCGCAGCAGCCGAGAGGGAGGCGTTCGGTGTAGCGGAGCGCGGCCGTGGCGCGGGCGGGGTCCGACTGTCCGGGCGGGGTGGGCAGCAGCCGCGGCTCCCGCGGGGGCAGCAGCGGACGGCCCCGGTCATGGGCCCGCTCGATCAGTCCGGCGGCCTTCCGGCAGAAGGTGGAGACGGCCTCGCTGTCACGCGTACGGAGCCGGGACGGGTGCCGGACCGGCCACAGCAGTGCGATACCGCCCCAGGCCCGGGTGCCGCTGGTCACCGGCAGCGCGGCGAGCATGAAGTCGTACGGCACGACGATGCCCAGCTGCGGGTAGCGGCTGGACATCTCGCCCTGGCTGCCCAGCCACACGGGATGCCGCTGAAGAACGGCGTCCACGACGGGACTTGAGACATCCAGGGGAGCGCGGGCCCACGGCGCGGCGACGCGCGGGGAGACGCCGGTGACCAGCGTCAGCCACAACATCTGCTCGCCGGGCGGCAGCAGATAGAACAGGCCGATCGAGGCGCCCGTGTCGCCCATCACCTCTGTCATCAGTCCGTCCAGGCCACCGAGCCCGGAGCCGGGGTCGGTGTCGGAGTCGGCGGGCTGCGGCACGGCGCTCAGCCGCCCCCGCCGGCCGGCGGGGCGGCGAGGCGAACGCGGCCGAAACGGCTGCGAGCCGCCTCTTCCCGGATCACGGTTTCCTCCTGCCGGTGGCGGCGGGCACGCCACGCGCCTGCCGGTGCGACGGCCGGCGGGTCCGCCGGCCAAGCGCCGGAGAGGGCGGAGCTCCCCACCAGTCGCGGCGAACAAGGTAACCCATAAGCGGACAATAAGCCCGCATTTCTGTGGCGGCATCCCCTCTGCGCCGTACGCCGGAGCGCGCCAGGCCGGAGGCGCGCCGTCCCGTCACGCGGGCCGCCCGGCCGCCCCGCGCCCTTGTCCGGTCCTCCCGTCAGGCCACGTCGTCCACCGGGTAGCGGACGCCGACCCGCTCACGTACCGCGTCCATCGTCCGCATCACCGCCAGGCTGCCCTCCAGCGGCACCAGCGGCGACTCCGTCTCCCCGGCCCGCAGAGCCCGCATCACCTCCGCCACCTCGTGCTGCATCCCCGTCAACCCGCTCTCCACGGTGTGCTGTTCGGGCTCCCGGCCGTCCCGGTGCAGGACAAACGCGTCCGGCGCGAAGAAGCCGCTCGGCAGCTCGATCCGGCCCGCCGTGCCGGTGACCGTCGCGGTCGTCGCGGTCGCGGCGGTCACCGAGCAGCTGAGCAGGGCGGTCGCCCCGGACTCCCAGCCCAGCAGCATCCCCGTGTTGAGATCCACCCCCTCGGGCGACAGGAGGGCGTCCGCCTGTACGCGGTCGGGCTCGCCGAGGATCAACTGGGCGAACGACACCGGGTAGACCCCGAGGTCCAGCAGCGCCCCGCCGCCGAGCGCCGGGTCGCGCAGCCGGTGCTCGGGACCGAAGGGGCCCTGGAGACCGAAGTCGGCCTGCACCGTGCGGACTTCACCGATCGCCCCGTCCGCGATCAGCTCCGTCATCCGCCGGATCACCGGACTGCAGTACATCCACATGGCCTCCATCAGGAAGAGACCCCGCTCACGCGCGAGCGCCACCAACTCGCGGGCCTCGCGCGAGTTGAGCGTGAACGCCTTCTCGCACAGCACCGCCTTCCCCGCCTCCAGGGCGAGCCCCGCCGCCGCGCGGTGCGCCGAGTGCGGCGTCGCGACGTACACCACGTCCACGTCCGGATCGGCGACGAGCCCCTCCCAGCCGCCGTACGCCCGGGGGATCCCGAACCGGTCGGCGAAGGCCTTCGCCGACGCCTCACCGCGCGAGGCCACCGCGACCACCTCGGCGCCCGCTGTGCGCAGCACGTCCGAGGTGAAGGTCGCCGCTATGCCGCCCGTGGCGAGCACGCCCCACCGCGTCGTGCCGTCGCCGCCGCCTCCGACGGCGCTCCCGCCCGCGCCGGTCCCGCTGTCCCTGTCCTGTTCCGCAGCCATCCATGCCCCTTACACAAAAACGTCTCGACCACTCGGCCAGAGCTGAGAGCATAGGGAGGCTTTCAACTACATGGAGATGCGAATGCCGGACGGCGGCCAGAGCACACGCGCGCGCAAAGGACACATACCCAGCCCTCCGGCCGCGACGGGGAGCGACACCGGCGTCGACATCCCCGCCGCACGACGCGCCGGAATCGTCGTCACCCTCGTCCTCGGCGGGCTCACCGCCCTCCCGCCGCTGTCGATGGACATGTACCTCCCGGCACTGCCCGCCGTCACCCGCGCCCTCGGCTCGTCGGCCGCCACCGCGCAGCTCACCCTCACCGCCTGTCTGACCGGCATGGCCCTCGGCCAGCTCGTGGTGGGGCCGATGAGCGACAAGTGGGGACGCCGCAGGCCACTGCTGCTCGGCATGGTCGTCTACGTCTTCGCCACCGCGATCTGCGCCCTGGCCCCCACCGTCGAACTGCTCATCGGCTTCCGGCTGCTCCAGGGGCTCGCCGGCGCGGCGGGCATCGTGATCGCCCGCGCGGTGGTGCGTGACCTCTACGACGGTGTGGAGATGGCCCGCTTCTTCTCCACCCTGATGCTGATCTCCGGTGTCGCGCCGGTCATCGCCCCGGTGATCGGCGGTCAGGTGCTCCAGGTCACCGACTGGCGCGGCATCTTCGTCGTGCTCACGGCCGTCGGGATCGCGCTGACCCTCGTCGTCGTGAAGTGGCTGCACGAGACACTGCCGCGTGAGAGGCGGCACGGCGGCGGCGTCGGCGAGGCGCTCGGCACGATGCGGGGGCTGCTCGCCGACCGGGTCTTCACCGGCTACACGCTGGCGGGCGGTCTCGCCTTCGCCGCCCTGTTCGCGTACATCGCCGCCTCGCCCTTCGTGGTGCAGGAGATCTACGGTGCCTCGCCGCAGACGTACAGCCTGCTCTTCGGGATCAACTCCATCGGTCTGATCACCGTCGGGCAGATCAACGGCCGGCTGCTGGTCGGCCGGGTCAGCATGGACAAGGTGCTGGCCGTCGGCCTGGTCGTCATCACGCTTGCCGGGGTCGCTCTGCTGCTGATGACGAGCGGGGTGTTCGGCGAACCGGGCCTCGTCGCGGTCGCCGCCGGGCTCTTCGTCCTGATGTCCGCGATGGGGCTCGCGATGCCCAACACCAACGCCCTGGCGCTGATGCGGACCCCGCACGCGGCGGGGTCGGCGTCCGCCCTCATCGGTACGGCGTCGTTCCTGATCGGCGCCGTGGCCTCACCGCTCGTCGGGATCGCGGGCGAGGCAACGGCGGTGCCCATGGCGGTCGTCCAGGTGGTGTGCGGAGTCGGGTCGCTGGTCTGCTTCCTGGCGCTGTGCCGACCCTGGCAGTCCCAGCACCTGGCGGCCCGGCCGGCCGGACTCTGAGCCGTCCCCCGGCGTCCGGGGCCCTCACGTCCGCCGGGCGGTCAGTCCTCGTCGCGGCGCAGATAGGCGATCAGATGCGGACTGTCGCTGGAGTCCGTCCAGCGGAACAGCCCCACCCCGTTGGCGTCCCCGCTCGGCAGCCGCACATTGAGCGGCAGCGGCTCGGGCTCACCGGTGAGGAGACTCACCTGTACGGGATCGCCGCCCCCGGACAGGGCCTCCGTCACCGTACGGGCGCTCGTCGCCCCGTACGCCACGCCCGTGTCCGTCACCGACGTCAGCGTCAGCGGCCTCGTGCCGTCCGACTCCTCGAAGCAGTACGCCTTCTTCTCGTCCAGGTCGAAGGCGAGCCTGCCCGCGACGAGATAGCGGCCGTTGGGGGAGGAGACGAGCTGCGGGTCGGCGCTCGGGTTGATCGCGGGCTTACGGCACCGCACCTGCGCCACCGTCTTGCCGGTGTCCAGGGCCTGCACCACCCACATCTCATGGGTGGCCGCGTCCTTCGCGCCCTTCTTCTTCTGCCACTTGGCGAGCACGTGCTCGGCCGACATGGACGCCGGCACCCCGGACTTCGGGTCGGTGCCCTTCGGGGCGACCTTCCGGCTGAACCAGCCGCCCCGCACCCAGAACTCCTTGGCGCCGCTCACCAGCAGACCGCTCGCGGTCACGCCGCGCACCTCGGTCAGCTTCTTGCAGTTCGGGCAGCCCTTCGGGAAGCCGAGCGAGCCCGGCGCCGTGCGGGACACGTCGCCGGTCGCGGGGTCGACGACCGCGCTGACGGCCTTGCCGTCGCTGATCAGAATGCCGGGGCCGGTGCCGGTGACGGTCGGCGCGTCCGTCCAGGGCACCTCGACCCGCCGCTGTTCGCCGGTCGTCGCGTCGTACACGTCGAGGGAGACGAGCGAGTCGGCCGACGCCAGCGCGTACTCGCCGAGCCGGCCGTAGGACCAGGTCACGAAGTACTGCTTGTCGCCCTTGGTCACCGAGAGGAGCCGGGGGTAGCGGTCCACCGGCGCCAGCGGCCGCCACGCCTGGCCCGACCAGCCGGCCTTCCCGGTCTCCGTGTACTGGGTACGCAGCTGGTACCGGCTGTCGTCGACCCGCGCCAGATAAGCGACGAGACCGTTGGCCGAGGCGACCGCGTACTGCGGTGAGACGTCCTCGATCTCCCAGCCGCGCCGGGTGTTGTAGGCGTCCGGCACGTTCAGCTGTGTCTCGGGACCCGAACCGCCCACCGGCTTACCGGGTTTGGCGTCGTCGTCCTTGGTGCCGCCGCAACTGGCGAGAACGAGGAGCATCACCAGGATCAGCACCCCGGCGATGAGGGTGACGCGCACGATCTTCTGCCGCTTGGTCATCAAGGACATCGGCGTCAGACCGCGAGCACGGTAAAACGACAACTTGGTCCCCCCGCGAGCACGGTGTGGCGATGGAGCGGCAACGGCCGTCAGCGTAGCAACTGGGCCGGTACCCGCCGCAGTCCGTTCGACCCCGATTCCCTGCCCGTCAGCTGCCCGCCAATTGTCGGACAGGCGGATTCCGGCCACATTCGGGGCGCCTACACTTTCGGCGGTGAACGCCTCCCTCCGCACCGCCGAAGATCTCCGCGCCGCGCTCGCGGGACTGCTCGACGGACTGCCGCCCAGCAAGGCCGCCCAGGCCGTCGAGCGGCTGATCGCCAACTACCGGGGGGTCACCCCGACCGGCACGCCCCTGCTGCGCGACCGCTCAGACGTCGCCGCCTACGCCGCGTACCGGATGCCGGCCACGTTCGAGGCCGTACGGTCCGCGCTCGACGCGCTCGCGGACGCCGCGCCCGGGTGGACGCCGGGCAGCCATGTGGATGTGGGCGGGGGCACCGGGGCGGCGGTCTGGGCCGCCGAGGCGACCTGGCCGGCGGCCGAGAACGGCGGCGGCGGTGCCGGTGCCACTGCCGGTGGGCGGTCCACGAGCGTCCTCGACTGGGCCGAACCCGCGCTCGCCCTCGGCCGCGAGCTGGCCGCCGGGTCCGGCGCGCCCGCGCTGCGGGACGCCGAGTGGCGCCGTACCAGGATCGGCGCGGGCCTGAGGCTCCCGGCCTGCGACCTCGTCACCGTCAGCTATGTCCTGGGTGAACTCACCGACGCCGATCGCGGCGCCCTCGTCACCGAGGCCGCGCGCGCCGGACAGGCCGTGGTGATCGTGGAGCCGGGGACGCCCGACGGCTACGGACGGATCATCGAGGCCCGCGACCTGCTGATCGGGGCGGGCCTGCGCGTCGCCGCGCCCTGCCCCCACAGCGGCGCCTGCCCCATCGAACCCGGCGCGGACTGGTGCCACTTCGCCGCCCGCGTCAGCCGGTCGTCGCTGCACCGGCAGGTGAAGGGGGGCTCGCTGGCGTACGAGGACGAGAAGTTCAGCTACGTCGCCGCGGTGCGCTTCGGCGCGGAGCCGGTACGGGCGCGGGTGACCCGCAAGCCGCAGACGCGCAAGGGGCAGATGCTGCTCGACCTCTGTACCAAGGACGACGGGCTGCGGCGCGAGACGGTGAGCAAGCGGCACGGGTCGCTGTACCGGGCCGCGCGCGACGCGTCGTGGGGCGACGGGTGGCCGCCCCACGACGGGCCGGAGAGCGAGCCGGACGGCGCGCCATCGAGCCATGCACCGGACGGCGCGCCCGGCTCAGGCTGAGAGCCGCAGCTCCCGCCGTACGTCCAGTTCCTGCTCCGGGCGCAGCTCCTGCGTACAGCACTTCACACTGCCCCCGCCCTTGAGCAGCTCGCCCAGGTCCATGGCGATCGGCTCGAAGCCCCGGCGTCTGAGCGGTGCGAAGAGCCCGGCCGCCGCCTGCGGCAGCAGCACATGGCGGCCGTCGCTCACCGCGTTGAGCCCGAGGGCCGCCGCGTCCGCCTCCTCCGCGATCAGCGCGTCCGGGAAGAGCCGGGCGAGGACGGCCCGGCTGCCGGGCGAGAAGGCGCCGGGGTAGTACATGACCTCGTCGGCCGCGTCGTCCAGGACGCAGAGCGCGGTGTCCAGGTGGTAGTAGCGGGGATCGACCAGATCGAGTCCGATCACCGGCCGTCCGAAGAACTCCTGTGCCTCGTCGTGCGAGAGGGGGCTGGACCGGAAGCCGCGCCCGGCCAGGATGTACGAGCCGGTGACGGCGAAGTCGCCCTCCCCCTCGTTGATGTGGGCCGGCTCATGGATCTCGGTGAAGCCGCGCGCGCGGAACCAGGCCAGATGGGCCTCCGCCTCCCCCGTGCGCTCGGGGTGCGCGAACCGTGCGCCGAGCACCCGGCCGTCGATGACGGTGGCGCCGTTGGCCGCGTACACCATGTCGGGCAGGTCGGGTCGGGGTTCGAGCAGGGAGACGGTGTGACCGAGAGCGCGGTAGCGGTCGCGGAGCACCTCCCACTGCGCGACGGCCAATGGAATGTCCACCGGTTTCGACGGATCCATCCACGGGTTGATCGAGTACGTCACTCTGAAATGCGCCGGTGGGCACAGCAGATAGCGCCGGGGGAAGGCGTCACGAGGCAACGAAGGCTCCTCACGAACGATGGGGGCGCACGGGGTGTGTGCGTCGATCCATGGTCCACCCCCGAAGCGTGTTCGGGCAGTGATCCGTTCGAGTGGTTCCCGGAGGGGCGGCATCGGGTGGGCGGCGCGGTCGCGGACGCACCGAGGTGCCGTCGGGCGAGACGCCGCGTCTCGCTAGCCTGGTAGGCTGGCGGAATGGCTGAAAGCAAGGCACCGGACTCCGCCCGCCGCAGTGAGAAGTCGCGCCGCGCGATCTACGCCGCCGCCCTGTCCCTGGTGGGCGAGACCGGCTACGCGAAGACCACGATCGAGGGCATCGCGGCCCGCGCGGGCGTCGGCAAACAGACGATCTACCGCTGGTGGCCGTCGAAGGCCGCCGTCCTCCTCGAAGCCTTTCTCGACCTGGGCGAACAGGCCGCCGAGGCGGCCGGCGGCGGCGACGGCGCCTACGAGATCCCGGACACCGGCGATCTCGCGGCGGACCTCAAACTCGTGCTGCGCGCCACGGTCGACGAGCTGAACGACCCCAGGTTCGAGGCGCCGACCCGCGCGCTCACCGCCGAGGGCATCGTGGACGCGGCGATCGGCGCCCAGTACGTGGAGAGACTCCTGGAGCCTCAGATCGCGCTCTACGTACGGAGGCTGCGGGCGGCGCAGGAGGCGGGCACCGTACGCGACGACATCGACCCGCGCACCGCCCTTGAGCTGCTGACCGGCCCGGTCCTGCACCGCTGGCTGCTGCGGACGCTGCCGCTCACACACGAGTACGCGGACTCCCTGGTCGACTACGCGCTGAACGGACTGGCACCGAGATCATCGGGTCGCTGACCCGGGTGGGTCCCCCTGCCCCGCACGGCTTCCCACCGGCTCTTTCGGACATCTCGCGGCACTGAGTGCCGCACACGCGTCCGGTCCTGTACGGGGTGGGTTCCCGGCCACGCCGGATGTGTCGAACACCACCGGTGCCCATCGCCCGCATCGGTGGCTGATTTCCCGAAATAGCCTGTGATGAGGCCCGGTGATGGGCATCCGGCCCCCTACCCCGGTTGAGGAGTGCGGCCCCCCGAAGCGCAGGATGGTGCGAACATGGAAGAGTCCGAGAGGGCCGATGCATGAGGTGAGGGGATAGATGGGCGACGATTTCGGCCGCTACCGCGGCACTGAGGGCAGGGTTTCCCAGTGGCTGCGCCGACTCGCCAGAAGGACCGACGACGGTCCGGCGTCCGCCCAGGACCCCGACGCCCGACTGGCACTGCTCCTCGCGGTGGCCGCCGCCGGTATGCCCGTCTCGCCCGCCGCGCACCCCCTCGGCTACCGATGTTCGTGCGAACGCATCGGCTGCCCCACCCCCGCCAGACATCCGATCTCCTTCGCCTGGCAGACACAGTCCACGACCGACGAGGCCCAGATCGAACGCTGGGCCACGAACCAGCCCGAGGCCAACTTCATCACGGCGACCGGTCTGGTCCACGACGTCCTCGACGTCCCGCTGGAGGCGGGCAGCAGGGCGCTGGAGCGGCTGCTCGGCGCGGGGATCGACGTCGGTCCGGTGGCCGACTCCGGCGGTGACCGGATGCTCTTCTTCACCGCCACGCGCGGCACGCCCGAGGACGAGGACGAGTGGTGGCCCTGTGAACTGGACTGCCACCCCGAGACGATGGACGAGCACCCCGGCTTCCGCTGGCACTGCCGGGGCAGTTATGTCCTCGTACCGCCGGCGAGGCTGCCCGGCGAGCTGTCGATGACCTGGCTGCGGGGCCCCGAGCATCCGCTGCCCGACCCGCTGACGCTGCTGGAGTCGCTGACGGACGCGTGCGCGCGGTACGCGGGCGAGAACCACGAGCTGGACCCGCACCCGGTGGCCTGGCCGCTCGGCCGCTGACCACCGGAGCGACCACCCGGAGACGACGACCACCGGGAGCGGTCACCGGAGCCGGACCGCCGTCGGATGACGGTCCGCGCCCCGCGCCCCGCGGGGGGTCGCTCGACGCGCGTCCCCCCGAGGGGTGTCAGGAGCCCTCGGCCCCTATCACTCCTTGCAGCCGGCTCACCACGTTCACCTGGTCCGCGTCGGCGCCGCCCGGCTTCACCACCGCCGCCTGGCTCGACACCCACTCCTTGGTGAGGGTGTTGTCCACCTCGCCCGTCATCAGCGCCTTCACATCGGAGCTGACCCGGGGGGTGAAGCCCTCGGCGGCCGTCTGCCGGTCGAAGTACTTGATCGCGAAGAAGACGAGCGCGCCGCCGTCCTCCGTGGCGAGGGCGAGAGGAGCGAAGTCCCCGGTGTCCAGGCGCTGGTCGCTGTACTGGATGGTGAGACCGGGCAGCTTGGCGTTCTTCGCGCGGATGTCGCGCCACTCGTCGGTGTGCGGTCCCGCCGCGAAGTGCTCGGGCTCGCCGTCCTTCAGATACGAGATGTACTCGGCGCCCACGTCGCCGGGCGCGACCGCCGGTGACTCGCTGTCGGCGGGCGCCGGTTCGACGAAGCCGTCCTTGTCCCTCTTGAACTCGGGGAACTCGTCCGGTGTGAGGATCGCGAGATAGGCGACCTCCCACAGCTGGTCGGCCCCGTTGCGTACGAAGACCAGGACCCAGCGGTTGTCCCCGGGGCCGTCGTCCTCGTCACGGTTGCTGTCGGTGTCGGCGACGAACCAGCGCGGCCAGCCCGCCTTCTTGGGGATGAGGAACTTGGCGTCGGTCAGCTCCAGTGGCTGGTGCTTGGCGTTGCCCTCGGGGTCGGTGATGCTTCTGGCCTTGAGCCCGGCCTGGTTGATCGCGCCCAGCGCACCGGTGACCCGGCCGGCGTCCAGCCCCGGGTCGTACGCCTTGTCCGCCTTGTTGTACGCCTCGGTGAAATCCGCGAGGGCCTGGGCCGCCTCGGACCTCTTCGCGCCCGGCAGCACCGCCAGTTCCCCGTGGACCGTCATACACCCACTCGCGACCAGCGACATCACCGTCGCAGTCGCCAGCCCCGCCGCTGCCCGCATCGGCCTTCTCATCGGTCGCCTTCTGCTCCGTGACCCCCACTGACCGTCCGAACCCTACCGGTCCGCCTCGGCACCACGAGCGGAGTCCCGGTACGCGGGTGCGGGAAGACCTCGACGGGCTGTCGGTAGACACGGCCGAGGAGTTGGCCGTCGAAGACGTCGGCCGGCGGGCCGTCCGCCACGATCCGTCCCTCGTGCAGGACGGCGGCCCGGTCGGCGTGCGCGGCGGCCAGCCCGAGGTCGTGCAGGACGACGACCACCGCGTCACCGGCCGCCGCGCGGGCCCGGCAGACGCGCAGGACCAGCTCCTGATGGCGCAGGTCGAGCGCGGCGGTCGGCTCGTCGAGGAGGAGCAGCGGGGCGCGTTGGGCGAGCACCCGGGCGAGCATGACGCGGGCGCGTTCGCCGCCGGAGAGCGCGGAGAAGGGGCGCCGGGCGAACTCGCCGACCTCGGTGGCCGCCAGCGCGTCGGCCACGGCCGCGTCGTCGTCCGCGGCCGACGCCGTGCCCGCCCACGGGGCGCGGCCCATCCGGACGACCTCCTCCACCGGGAACGGGAAGGAGACCGTGGCGGCCTGGGGCAACACGGCCCGCCGTAGGGCGAGTTCGGGCGCCGACCAGCCGTGGGCGGGGCGGCCCGCGATCCGTACCCCGCCGTCGGTGCCCGGGCCGCCGATGGGCAGATCGGCGGCGAGCGCCGCGAGGAGCGTCGACTTGCCGGCCCCGTTGGGTCCCACGAGCGCCAGCACCTCACCCGCGCGTACGAGAAGGTCGACCCCGCCGAGGACCGCGCTTTCCCCGAGCCGCACCCGCAGCCCGCGCGCCTCGGCCACGACGTCCCCGGGCGCGACGGGGGCGGGCAACTCCCGCCCCCGCACGGTGAACAGGCCTCGGACCACGCTGTGCGCCGTGGTCTTCATGAGCGTGCCGGCCCTCATGCCCAGCCCCCCTGCCCGCGCCGTGTCCTGCGCAGCAGCCAGAAGAAGAACGGACTGCCGAAGAGCGCCGTCAGTACGCCCAGGGGCAGTTCGGCCGGGGCCGCCACCGTACGGGCCGCCAGATCGCCCGCCAGCAGGACCAGCGCGCCTCCGAGCGCGCTGCCGGGCACCAGGAAACGGTGGCCGGGGCCGTTCGCCATCCGCAGCAGATGCGGGACCAGCAGGCCGACGAAGGTGATGATCCCCGCCACGGCGACGGCGGCGGCCGTCAGGAGCGCCACGACCAGGACCAGGACGATCCGGAGCCGTTCGACCTCCACGCCCAGATGTCTCGCCGGCCGCTCGCCCAGGGCGAGCAGGTCCAACTTCCGTGCGTAGAAGGGCGCGACGGCCAGACCGATGAGCGCGCACGGCAGTACGGCGAGCACCTTGGGCCAGGTCGCCTGGGCCAGCGAGCCGAGCTGCCAGAAGGTGATCTGGCTGATCTGCGCGTTGTCGGCGACGAAGACGGCCAGCCCGATGAGCGCGCCCGCGAAGGCGTTCACCGCGATGCCGGTGAGGATGAGCGTGACGACCTCCGTACGGCCGCCGGAGCGGGACATGGCGTACACGAGCAGCACCGTCAGAAGCCCGGAGACGAACGCGCAGACGGTGACCGTCCAGTTGCCGAGGAAGCTCAGGCCGAGCGCGATCGACGCGACGGCGCCGACCGCCGCGCCCGCCGAGATGCCGATGACCCCGGGCTCGGCGAGCGGGTTGCCGAACACGCCCTGCATCAGGGCGCCCGCGCAGCCGAGCGAGGCGCCGACGAGCAGCGCGAGGACCACCCGGGGCAGCCGGACCTTCCACAGGACGCTCTCGGGAACCCGTTCGAGCGCGGCACCGCCGAGTCCGGTCCGGTGCCGCACGGAGGAGAGCACGTCGCCGAGCGGGATGTCGTACGCGCCGAGCCCGGCGGAGAGCAGACAGAGCACCAGCAGCGCACCGAGCAGCCCCGCCGTCAACAGCCAGGTCCTCCCCGGCCGTCGAGACGGCTTCCCGGGGTTCTTGCCGGAACTCTTCGCGGAACTCCTGCCGGGCGGGGAGGCGTCCGGCGGCGCGGTGGTCACGGTGGATGTGCCCGTCATGTCACTCGCCGTCCGGGTGGAGCTGCTCGACCAGGGACGCGAGCACCTGGTCCGTACGGGGCCCGTAGTTGAGCAGCACGCCGTCGTCGACCGCGAGGAACCGGCGGTCGAGACCGGCGGGTGTCTCGGCGACGCCCGGGATCCTCACCAGGCCGTCGGGACCTCCCACCGATTCGAGCCCCTTGGTCATCAGCAGGATCGCGTCGGGCGCGGCCTTCGCCAGCGCCTCACTGGTGATCGCGGTGAAGTCCTTGTCGAGCCCCGACTCCTTGCCCGCGTCGACGGCGCCCGCCGCCTCCAGCAGCGAACTCACCCCGGAATCACGGCCGCCCAGCAGATAGACGGACGCCGAGCCGCGCAGATAGAGGAACGCGACGCGCGGCTTCGCGCCGTCGCCGGACGCCGGGATCCGTTTCCGTACGGCGGCGATCCGCCCGGCCGTACGCGAGCTCAGCTCCTCGCCCGCCGTGTCCACGCCCAGCGCGTGCGCCACGGCCGTGATGCGCCTGCCGACGTCGTCCAGGCTCCTCGCGGGCTCCACGACGAGCAGGGGGATTCCGGCGTCCCGGATCTGGTCGACGGCCTCGGCGGGCCCTGTGGTGGTCTCGGCGATGACGAGTGTCGGTCTGAGGGAGAGGACGCTCTCGGCCGAGACGTCGTGCGCCCGGGTCACCACGGGCAGTTTCTCCGCCTGTTCGAAGGTGGCGGTGATGTCACGGGCCACGACGTGTCCGCCGAGGCCGAGGGTGAAGACGATCTCGTTGAGCGATCCGGTCAGCGGGACGATCCGGTCGGCGGAGGTGACGGTGACCTTCGTCCCGTCGGCGGAGTCCACGGTGACGGGCAGTCGCGGCTCGGGGACGGTGGCCAGCGGCTCGACCCGGTCGGCGGGGGCCGTCGCCGCCGCGCCCTTCGCGGTCCCGGCGCCGCTGTCAGCCCCGCCGTCGTCGCCTCCGCCGCAGCCGGTGGCGAGCAGGGTGAGGGTGAGCACCGAGATGACCGCGCCCGCAAGGCGTTGAGTGCGCACGGAGTGCACCGTCCCGTCGTTGTGTGGAGTCCCGTTGAGGCGCCCGGGGCGGAAGGGTTCCGAACCGAGCTGGAGATAGCTTAGGTTAGCCTTACCTTGCTTACCAGGTCCGGGGTGGCTCAACCGGGCTTCTTCGGCGTGCCCGTGGCCGCCGCCGTCTCCCTCGTAGGAGTGATCTCTGATGCTGTCGTCCAGACCGGTGCGCCCACTCACCGTCGCGCTGCTCGCCGTGCTCCTCGGGGCCCTGCTCCCGGCGGCGACGGCTCACGCGGCGGACCGCACCGTGAAGGGCGGCAGGCTCGACTGGGGCATCAGGTCCTCCTTCCAGAGCTATGTCACCGGGCCCGTGGCGGGCGGCAGTTGGAGCCTGACCGGAGGCGCGGCGACCGTGGGCGGCGGCCGGTTCAGATTCCACTCCGCCTCCGGGACGTACGACCCCGAGGGCGGCGCGCTGAGCGCCGGATTCAGCGGCGGCGTCCGGTTCGTCGGCCACACCAGGCCCGACGGTTCGCACGAGCTGGACCTGACCGTCGGCCGGCCCACGGTCCGGATCTCCGGCGGCCGGGGCACCCTCTACGCCGACATGACCAGCAAGGCCAGGGGGAGCGGGAAGGTCACCACGTCGTCGCAGGTCCCGCTCGCCTCGCTCGACCTCGGCGGGATCGACATGAGGGGCGGCGGCAGCCCGGTCGCCCTCACCAACGTCCCGTCGACGCTCACCGCACAGGGCGCGACCGCGTTCGCCGGGTACTACACGGCGGGGACACCGCTCGACCCGGTCAGCCTCTCCGTGGACATGGCCGAGGCGGAGAACCCGGCGGATCGGCCTCCGAGGAAGCCCGCCGAGACCGACAAGGGCGCCGGCGAGGGCTCGGACAGGACGGAGGGCGAGCGGGCCGGGGGCGCTCTGGAGGACGGCGCCGTCGACTGGGGCGTACGCCGGACCTTCCGTGAGTACGTCACCGGCTCGATCGCCAAGGGCCGTTGGACGCTCGACGGTGGCGCCCAGGACGGCGGAGCGCTCTTCCGCTTCCCGCGCGGGAAGGGCACGTACGACGCGAAGAAGCGGACGCTCGACGCCGACTTCGCCGGCAGCGTCCGCTTCACCGGAACCCGGCTGGACCTGACGCTGAGCGCCATCAGCGTGAAGGTGAGGGGCGGGAAGGGCACCCTGGCCGCCGATGTGGCGAGCGACGGGAAGGCGCCGGAGAAGGCAGTCCCGCTCGTGACCTTCACCGCCGGGGACCTCACCCCCAGGAACGGCCTCGCCGCACTCACCGAGGCCCCCGCCACGCTCACCGGGCCCGGCGCCGAGGCCTTCGGCTCCCTGTACCGGGCGGGCACCCCCATGGATCCCCTCTCACTCGCCGTCGCCCTCGACCCGAAGGCGAAGCTGCCCGCGCTGCCCGATCTGGGCAGCGGCGCCGAGGCGTCTTCGGAGCCGGCGTCCGGCGCGACGACCGGCGGGCCCACCAAGCCGGCGGAGGTGGACGATGCCGCGTCCACCTCCGCCTCCTCGTCCGCCTCCTCCCGGGCCCTCACCTACGGAGGGATCGGCGCGGGTGTGCTGCTCGCCGCCGTCCTGGCGGTGTACGTCGGCGTCCGCCGCCGTAACGCGGCACCGGCGACGGCGACGGCGGCCGGGGCCGATGACGGTGCCGACGCCGTCGCCGATTCGGCGGGCGGCCCGGACACCGGTTCCGGCACCCCAGCCGACGGAATCTGACCTCCCCCCGCACCCCACCCCCCTCCTTCAGCGCCTTCCCACTCATCGAGGAGACCCCCGAACATGCCAGCCACCCGTCGTCCCATCGCCCTCGCCGCGGCGGTCGCCACCGTCGTGGCCGTCGGCGCCACCGCGCTCGCCGTCCCGGCGTTCGCGTCCGACAGCACCCCGTCCGCGCCCGCCGTGGCCGCCGCGCCCGAGGCTCCCGCCGCTCCCGCCGCGCCGCGGCTCGACCTGAAGGACGGCACCCTGGAGTGGGGTTTCAAGGAGTCCTTCCGCAAGTACCTGCTCTCGCCCGTCGCGAGCGGGAAGATCACGGCCGCCGACGGTGCGACCCAGGCCACCGGCAACGGCGTGTTCACGTTCACGGGCGGCACCGGCACCTACGACACGGGCACGCACGCCACCGCCACCGCCTTCGAGGGAAGCGTGCGCTTCGAGGGTCACCACGGCGTCCTCGACATCAGGTTGAGCGATGTGAAGGTCAACACCGGCCGCGAGAGCGGGGAGATCACCGCCGACGTCACCAGCGTGACCGAGGGGGAGTCCACGACACGCGACGACGTGCCGATCGCCGATCTCGATCTGACGGCCGTGCGGCCGGGCCAGGGCGAGAACGGCGCGATGGTCTTCAAGGACATCCCCGCCGAGCTGACGGCCGAGGGGTCCGAGGCCTTCGCGGGCTTCTACGCCGCGGGCGCGCCACTGGATCCGGCGACGCTCTCCGTGACGGCGGACAGGCCGCCCACGGACGACCCCACTGACGAGCCGACCGACGACCCCACCGACGACCCGACGGACGACCCCACTGACGAGCCCACCGACGACCCGACGGACGAGCCCACCGACGAGCCCACGAACCCGGCCGTCGTGGACGGCGCGATCGTCGACGGGAATCTCGACTGGGGCGTCAAGAAGAGCTTCCGTACGTATGTGACGGGCCCCGTCGCCAAGGGCAAGGTCGAACTCGCCGACGGCGCGGCCCAGTCGGGCGAGGCGTACCGCTTCCCCGGGGCCACCGGCACCTTCGACGCGGACACCGGGACCCTCTCCGCCGACTTCGGGGGCTCGGTCCGCTTCCTGGGCCACGAGGAGGAGGGCTCCTACGTACTCGACCTGGAGCTCAGCGGTCTGGAGGCCGAGGTCCGGGACGGCGGGGGCACGCTCGTCGCGGACGTCACCACCAAGGACCGGGAGACCCACGAGGTCTCGACCTTCGAGGACCTGACGATCGCCACGCTCGACCTGCCGGCCGGTGACCTGGAGGCGGAGAACGGAGTCGTGACGCTGGACGCCGTACCCGCCTCGCTGACGGCGGACGGCACGAAGGCGTTCGGCGGCATGTACCGGGCGGGCGAGGCGCTGGACGCCGTCACCGCGGCCGTCTCCCTCACGGACGACGCCCAGCTCCCGGGCGGCGCTGCGGGCGGGGGCTCGGGCGGTACGACAGGTGGCACGGGCACCACGGGCGGCAGCGCCGGTACGGCCGGCGGGGGCACCGTCGGCGGCTCGGCCGGGGGCGTGGGAAGTCTCGCGAGCACCGGCGCAGAGGTCCCGACCGGCGCGCTGACCGGCGCGGCGGGCGCGCTCGCCGTCCTGGGCGCCGCCGCCGTGTACGCCGCCCGGCGCCGCAACCCCGCCAACGGCGAGAGCCGACCCGCGAGTTGAGCCTTCGGGCACCATGAGGGGGCAGGGCCGTACCGCGGGAGTCGCGGCACGGCCCTGCCCGTCCGGCACACCTCGTACGTGATGTTCAACGGCTGATGTTTCAATGCCTGCGTGACTGACATCGGCACCGGCGGCATCGAAGTACTGAGCGTCTTCTGCGGG
The DNA here is from genome assembly GCF_042716895.1 of Streptomyces sp. NPDC058653. Classification (NCBI taxonomy): domain Bacteria; kingdom Bacillati; phylum Actinomycetota; class Actinomycetes; order Kitasatosporales; family Streptomycetaceae; genus Streptomyces; species Streptomyces sp. NPDC058653. The sequence goes on from NZ_JBHXRM010000046.1 coordinate 18,143, forward strand.
GGCGACGGGCGGCACGGCAACCCGCTCGGCGTCGTACGGGAAGGCCGTGCCTATCCCGACGAGGCGTCCCGGCAGGCGCTCGCCGCCGAACTCGGCTTCAGCGAGACCGTGTTCGTGGACGACCCCGAGCGCGGCCAGGTGGACATATACACCCCCGGGCTGCGGCTGCCGTTCGCCGGGCACCCGCTCGTGGGGGCCGCGTGGCTGCTCGACCTGGAGCTGGTCAACCCGCCCGTCGGCGAGGTGTGGGTGCGCCAGGACGGCGAGTTCACCTGGATCACGGCGCGCCCCGAATGGGCCCCGCCGCGCACCCTGCGCCGCTACGCCACGGCCGCCGAGGTCGAGGCGCTACCCGCGCCTCCGCCGGGCGAGGGCTGGCTCTACGCGTGGGCGTGGGAGGACGAGTCCGCGGGCCGGGTCAGGGCGCGTGCCTTCCCGCGCCGCGACGACGGCATCGTGGAGGACGAGGCGACGGGCGCGGCGGCCCTGCTGCTCACCGCCGAGCTGGGGCGGGCGCTGAACATCACACAGGGCCGGGGGTCGCAGATCCTCACCGCCCCCGGCCCTGACGGCTCCGTCGAGGTCGGCGGACGGGTGCGTCTGCTCCCGTCGCGCTGACCCCCGTCCCCGGCGTCCCCCCTCAGGCGCTGAGGGGGAACTCGCCCTCCAGCTCGTGGAACACGGCGCCGTTGAAGTCGAACGCCCGCTTGCACTCCTCGATGATCCGCTGCTTCTCCAGATCGTCCACCGGCACCGCGTCCAGCAGTTCGCGGTAGGCGCGCTTGAACGCAGCCGGGTTGGCGATCTCGTCGAAGACGTAGAAGCGGACCCCGTCGCCCTTGCGCGCGAAGCCCCAGGTCTTCTCGGCCATGTCACGCACGACCTGGCCGCCGGAGAGATCCCCCAGATAGCGGGTGTAGTGGTGGGCGACATAGCCGCCGGGCCAGGTGCGGGCGCACTCGGTGACCCGGGCCGCGTACGCGGCGGTGGCGGGCAGCGGCTCCAGGCCCTCGCGCCAGTCGGCACCGCGCAGATGCGTGAGGTCGCGCTCCAGGGCGTCGGTGCGCATCAGCTCGGGCCGCAGGAAGGGACCGGCGACCGGCTCTCCTTCGAGGGTCCCCGCGGCGTCCTCCAGCGCGCGGTACACGAACCAGAGCTGTTCGGTGTAGCGCGTGTACGCCTCCACCCCGAAGCGCTGCCCGAGCAGGTCGCTCATGAAGGTCGAGGTGTTCACCTCGGCGTGCTTCTCGTGCGAGGCGACACGGATCATCGTCGAGAACGGAGTGGTGGCGATTGCGTCCAAGGCGGGCCTCCGAGGCCGATGGGAACGGAAGAACCAGACCGGGATCCGGCGCGGCGGCAGGGGCGCCTGCCTTCGCCGATCCTCCTACTTAGGCTTACCTAAGTCAACTGGTTCCCGACGTCCTGTCGGTAAAAGGGATACCCGCCGGCCGCGCGGGGGACACCCGCCACCGGTGTGGCCTCCGCGAACGGCCGAGCTGGTCAGGGGGGCGGCCGAGACGGCTCAGGGCAGGGTCAGGATCTCCGCGCCGGTCTCCGTCACCACGAGTGTGTGCTCGAACTGGGCGGTCCGCCTGCGGTCCTTCGTCACCACGGTCCAGCCGTCGTCCCACATCTCGTACTCATGGGTGCCCAGCGTGAGCATCGGCTCGATGGTGAAGGTCATGCCGGGCCGCATCACGGTGGTCGCGTGCGGGCTGTCGTAGTGCGGGATGATCAGCCCGGAGTGGAAGGACGAGTTGATGCCGTGCCCGGTGAAGTCCCGGACCACGCCGTAACCGAAGCGCTTGGCGTACGACTCGATGACGCGGCCGATGACATTGATCTGCCGGCCGGGCCTGACGGCCTTGATGGCCCGGTTCAGCGCCTCCCTGGTCCGCTCCACCAGGAGCGTGGACTCCTCGTCGACATCGCCGCAGAAGTAGGTGGCGTTGTTGTCGCCGTGCACGCCGTTGATGTAGGCGGTGACGTCGAGATTGACGATGTCGCCGTCGCGCAGCACGGTCGAGTCCGGGATTCCGTGGCAGATGACCTCGTTGACCGAGGTGCACAGCGACTTCGGGAACTCCCGGTAGCCGAGGGTGGAGGGGTACGCCCCGTGGTCGACCATGAAGTCGTGGGCGACCCGGTCGAGCTCGTCGGTGGTGACCCCGGGCGCGATGTGCTTCGCGGCCTCCTCCATCGCCCGGGCGGCGATCCGCCCGGCGGTCCGCATCAGCTCGACGGTCTCCTCGCTCTGCACCTCGGGCCCGGTGTACGGGGTCGGCTGAGGTTTCCCGACGTACTCGGGACGCCGGATCTTCGCGGGAACGGAACGGGCGGGGGAGAGCTCCCCGGGCACGAGCAGTGACTGGCCAGACATGCGAACGAGTCTAACCAGCGTTCAAAAGCCCCCAGTGGGGCAGCATGCCGTTCACCAGAGGAAGGAGCCGACGATGGCCCTGTTCAAGAAGCGCGCGGCGGGTAAGCCGGGCGAGTGGTACTACTGCCTGGAACACAAGAAGGTCGAGGAGGGTCCGGACTGTCCGGCCAAGGACCGCTTCGGGCCGTACGCCTCCCGGCAGGAGGCGGAGCGCGCCATGGCGACCGCGGCCGAACGCAACGCCGACTGGGAGACGGACCCGCGCTGGCACGACAGGCCGGAGGAACCGCCCCGGGGCTGATCCCGCGTCCGGCCGTCCGGCGTCAGGCCACCGCCCCTGGCGCCGGGGCCTCCACGGCGGCCCCGTCCGCCGCCGCGAGCTGAGCCTCCTGACGCGCCTTGCGGCGCAGCGCGTCCTCGTCCGTCTCCGAGTCGTACGTCATCAGCTTCGGCAGCACCGCCGCCAGCAGTCCCACCGCCACCACGCACGCCACCCCGCCGCTCCAGACCGCCGGACGGGTGCCGGTCCAGCCCGCGACCGTGCCCGCGCGGACCTGGCCGAGCTGGGGGCCCACGCTGTACGACAGCACCTCCAGGCCCGCCAGTCTGCCGCGCAGCTCCTCGGGGATGGTCTGGTTCCAGATCGTCGAACGGCCCAGTCCGCTGAGCATGTCGCCGGCGCCCGCCAGGACGAGACAGAACAGCACCAGCCAGATGTTCGGCATCCAGCCCGCGAAGGTCATCGCCAGGCCCCAGCCGCCGGCGCCGAGCACCACCATCAGGCCGTGCCGCCGGATCTTCGAGGCCCAGCCGCTGGTCAGGCTGACCAGTACCGAACCCAGCGGAATCGCCCCGTACATCAGCCCGAGCGCCCACTCCGCCTCCAGGTCCTCCGCGAGGAACGGGAAGATCGCGAGCGGGAAGGCGAAGAACATCGCGCTCAGGTCGACCGCGTACGTGCCCAGCAGCACCGGCTTGCTCCACGCGTACCGGGCGCCCTCGGCGATCCCGCGCAGCGACGGCTTCCCCGCCTCCTTGGAAGGCGGCGCCGGCCGCAGCCGCAGACACATCAGTACGGAGGCGACGAACCCGGCCACGGTCAGGGCGTACGCCGTCGCCGTCCCCGAGAGCGCGACCACCACACCCGCCACCGCGGGCCCCGCGACCGCGGCGGTCTGCCAGCGCAGCGCGTTGAGCGCGGCGGCGGCCGTCGTCTGGGCGTGCGGCACGATCCGCGCTATCAGCGAGTCCAGCGCGGGCCGCTGGACACCGGCCAGCGCGGAGACGCCGGCGGCCACGACGTACAGCGGCCAGAGGGCCGGACGCGGCAGCAGGGCGTTGATCAGCAGGACGACCGCGAGCAGTCCGAGGCAGGCCTCGGAGAGCAGGATCAGTTTGCGGCGGTCGACCGCGTCGGCGAGCGCCCCGCCGTACAGCCCGAAGACGATCAGCGGGACCAGCTCGACGGCGCCCATCGCGCCCACCGCGAGGGGCGAGTCGGTGAGGTCCTTGATCTGGAGCGGCAGCGCGATCATGGCCATGGAGCTGCCGAAATAGGTCACCAGCCCCTGGATCCAGAGGAGTCGGAACTCGCGCAGAGTACGCAGCGGGGTGAGGTCCGGCAGGATCGCGGACAGCTTTCTGGTCACGAGAGGCCATGCTCCGTCGTGGCCGCCGCGCCGGGCAACTCCTTTAGCCGGCCCCCGCCCCCGACCGGCCGACCGTCACCCCGGACCGGCCGGCCCCGCCCCGCCCCGGACCGGCCGCCCCCGCCCCGGACGCCCGCCCGTCACAGCCGTGCCGGCGCCCGGGAGATCACCAGCGGGCGGGCGGCGGTGCCGTCAGCTGGTCGACGAGCCGCGACAGCCGGTCCCGGAAGCGGCGCCTGCCGCGCGCGTCCGGCAGGCTGTTCTCACCGGCCGCCGCGCTCACCAGATGCTGGACGATGTCGAGATCGACGCCCGCCGCGCCCTCCTGGGACGCGTCCGGCGGCCGGGGGGCGATCGTGAGCGCGTCGTGCGCCAGCCCCACCACCTCGGAGTCCCCGCTGCCCAGCGACAGCACGGTCGCCCCGGCCCGCCGCGCGTCGTGCACCCGCTCCAGCAGCCCGCCGTCCGGCCGTTCGGGCGCCACCATCAGCAGCGTCTCGCCCCGCCCCGCCGCTTGGAGCCTGCCGAGCCCGACGGCCAGATGCGGGGGATCGCCCGGCCGCACCCGGTGCCGTACGAGCAGCGGTGTCAGCTCCGGGCGGCCCGACCAGGCCGCCTCGTCCACCAGATGCGCGGCCAGATGCCACGGCTCGTACGCCCGGGTCCCGACCAGCAGCAGCCCGCCCCCGTGCGGCACGACCGAGGACCGCAGGGACGCGGCGAACCGGCGGGTCGCGGCCGGCCACTCCGTTCCGGACAGGACCTCACGGAGAAGGGCGACGCGTACGGCATCCATGGGCCGGGATCCTGCCGCAGCGCCACGCCCCGCACCGGAGGTCAGCGCGGCGTCACCCGAACGGGTCATTCCGGCTGTGCGGTGGGCCAGTCGGGACGGTGAGGGTCGCGCCGGGCGGCCCCCGTACCGGCAAGTACTGTCGAACTCATGACTTCAACTGACAGTGGCAGCACGCCGAAGCCCCCCGCGAAGGACCCCTGGGAGCTTCCCGATGTCGCGGATCTGACGGTGGGTGTTCTCGGCGGCACCGGCGACCAGGGGCGCGGGCTCGCCTACCGGCTGGCACAGGCCGGGCAGAAAGTGATCATCGGCTCCCGGGCCGCCGAGCGTGCCGAGGCCGCCGCCGCCGAACTCGGCCTCGGTGTGGAGGGCGCGGAGAACTCCGAGTGCGCGCGCCGCAGCGACATCGTCATCGTCGCGGTGCCGTGGGAGGGCCATGCCAAGACGCTGGAACCGCTCAGGGACGTACTGGCCGGCAAGCTCGTCGTCGACTGCGTCAACCCGCTCGGCTTCGACAAGAAGGGCGCCTACGCGCTGACGCCGGAGGAGGGGAGCGCCGCCGAACAGGCCGCCGCCCTGCTGCCCGACTCACGCGTGACCGGCGCGTTCCACCATCTGTCCGCCGTGCTGCTCCTGGACCCCGCGGTCGCGCGGATCGACACGGACGTGATGGTGCTGGGCGAGACGCGGGCCGACACCGACATGGTGCAAGCGCTGGCGGCGCGTATCCCCGGTATGCGGGGGGTGTTCGCGGGACGGCTGCGCAACGCGCACCAGGTGGAGTCGCTCGTGGCGAACCTGATCTCCGTCAACCGCCGCTACAAGGCGCACGCGGGCCTGCGCGTCACCCACGTCTGACGGCGGGCGGGGCCGGAGCGGGGCCCCGGGCGGACCGGGCGGGCCGTACCGCATCGGAGGGCGGCCGGGGCATGGGGGACACTGGGCGGTGGCTGTACGCACGTCCTCACGCCCCCGACAGGAGCCGACCCCATGCCCCGCCTCGCTCTGTACGCCCTCGTCGTCTGCCTCCTGGCCATCGCGGCGGCCGTGGTCTCCTTCGTGCGGGGGAACTGGCTCGGCGTCGGCTGGGTGCTGCTGGCCGGGCTGTCCTCGAACATGGCGTGGTACTACCTCCGCCGGTCGAGGGCGACCGCCCCGCGCTAGCCGCACGCGCCACCCGACGGACCCGGTGCGGGGGCCCGCCCGACCGTACGAGCGACACGCGGGAAAACGTCTCGCGCGGGGGACCGAGTTCCGGCGAGGGTGGGGTACGGAGCCGGTGCCATGCGGAGTCGGCGCGTACGGAGGGGGTGGGCGTACGGAGGGGGAGAGGCGGCACATGCGGGGCGGGGACGTGGTGGAGCGGGCGGCCGGGCGGATTGTCGTACCGGACAATGGTGACGTGCGCTACCGGCTTCTCGGCCCCACCAGGGCACTGCGCGCCGACGGCACCCCGTACGCCGTCGGCGGACCGAGGCTGCGCGCGCTGCTGACCGTCCTGGCGCTGCGGCCCGGCCGGACCGTCCCGGTGGCCACCCTCGTCGAGGAGGTCTGGGACGGCGACGCGCCCGCCGACGCCGCCGGCGCCCTCCAGGCCCTGGTCAGCCGGCTCCGCCGGGTGCTCGGCGCCGGGGCGGTCGTCTCCGACACCGGCGGGTACCGGCTCCGCGCCGACCCGCAGGACGTGGACCTGTACCGCTTCGAGCGGCTCACCGCCGAGGGCACCAGGGCCCTGGACGACGGGAGCCCCGAGCGGGCCGCCGAACTGCTGGACGAGGCCCTGGGTCTCTGGCACGGTCCCGCGCTGTCCGACCTGCCCGACCGCAGCGCCGAGTCGGCGCGCTGGGAGGCCCGCCGGCTGGGCGCCCGCCGGGCCCGGCTCACGGCGGCGCTCGCCCTCGGCATGGCGGAGGAGGCGCTGCCGGAGCTGGCGGCGCTCTGCGACGACCACCCGATCGACGAACTGCTCCAGGCGCTGCGTATCCGCGCGCTGCGCGACGTGGGGCGTACGGCCGAGGCGCTGTCGGCGTACGAGGACGTCCGCCGCGACCTCGCGGCCAGGCTGGGCGCGGACCCGGGACCCGAACTGCGCTCGCTGCACAAGGAGTTGCTCAGCCCGGACGAGCACGGGGACGGCGACAGGCCGGGCCCGGCGCCCCGGACGGGGCCCGCCGGTTCGGTCGACGGGGCCGCGCCCGGAGGTCAGGCGCCGCCCGGCACACCCCGGCCCGCGGTCGCGGCGGAGACGGCGACCACGCGCGGCACCGCCGTCCCGGCGCCGGGCCCCGCGCCCACACCGCCGGCCCCCTCACCCACCGGCAACCTCCGCGTCTCACTGACCAGCTTCGTCGGCCGGGACGCCGACCTGGCCGCCCTCCAGGGCGACCTCCAGGACGCGCGGCTCGTCACCCTGCTCGGCCCCGGCGGCGCCGGGAAGACACGGCTTTCCCAGGAGGCCGCCGCGGCGGCCGACCCGGGTGGCTGGCCCGACGGGGTGTGGCTGGCCGAACTCGCGCCCGTGGACGACCCGGAGACCGTGCCCGAGGCCGTACTCCTCGCGCTGGGCGCCCGCGAGACCGTACTGCGCGGCGCCGGTGCCGAGGGGCTGCGCGCCGTCGACCCGGGCGCCAGCGACCCCCTCGTACGGCTCGTCGAGCACTGCTCGCGCCGGCGCATGCTGATCCTCCTCGACAACTGCGAGCACGTCGTGGACGCCGCCGCCCGGCTGGCCGAGGAACTCCTCGCCCGCTGCCCCGGCGTCACCGTCCTCGCCACCAGCCGGGAACCGCTCGGCGTGCCCGGCGAGGTCGTCCGCCCCGTCGGCCCACTGCCGGACCCCATGGCGCTGCGGCTGCTCGCCGACCGCGGCGCCGCCGCCCGGCCCGGCTTCCGTACGGACGAGGACCCGGCCGCGGCCGACGAGATCTGCCGCCGCCTGGACGGGCTGCCGCTCGCGATCGAACTGGCCGCCGCCCGGCTGCGGATGCTCACCCCCCGGCAGATCGCCGACCGCCTCGACGACCGCTTCCGGCTGCTGACCGGCGGCAGCCGCACCGTCCTGCCGAGGCAGCAGACGCTGCGCGCCGTCGTCGACTGGTCGTGGGACCTGCTCGACTCCGGCGAACGGACCGCGCTGGGCGCCCTGTCCGTCTTTGCGGGCGGCTGCGACCTGGCCGCCGCCGAGGCCGTCTGCGGACCCGACGCGCTGGAACTGCTCGGCTCCCTCGTCGACAAGTCGCTCGTGGTCGCCTCCCCCGGCCCCGACGGCGCGATGCGCTTCCGGCTGCTGGAGACCGTCCTGGAGTACGCCGGTGAGCGGCTGGACGAGTCCGGGGGCCGCGCCGCCGCCGAGCGCCGCCATCTCACGCACTACCGGGAGCTGGCCCGGCTGGCCGACCCCAAGCTGCGCGGCCCGGAGCAGCTCCGGTGGATCGAGCGGATCTCGGTCGAGTACGAGAACCTGCGCACCGCGCTGCGCCACGCCGTCGCCACCGAGGACGAGCACGAGGCGCTCTGCCTGGTGCACTCCCTGGCCTGGTACTGGCACATCCGCGACATGCGCACCGACGCCCGGCACTGGTCGGGCGCCGCCGCCGAACTGGGCCCGGACCCCTTCGACCCGCCGGTCACCCCCGCCCCGCCGATCTACGAGCGATGCACGGACGCGCCGCCGCCGATGGCGCCGGAACAGCTCCAGGAGGCGCGGCGCGGGGCCCGGCTGATCCAACTCTCCAACATGGACCACGACTTCGACGTGTGGACCTCGCCCGAGGCCCTGGAGTGGCTGCACCGCGTCAGTGAGGTGTACCGGCCCGGTCTGCCGCAGACCTGCCGTACGCCCGGCTCGCTCTGGTTCTTCTCGATCCTGCTGACGGGGCAGTCCGACCGGCTCCGTGAGGTGACCGACGCGACCGTCCGGGCGTGCCGGGACTTCGGCTACGAGTGGGAGCTCGCCTCCGCCCTCCAGGTGCGGGCCAACATTCTCGCCAACCGGTCCGAGTGGGTCGGCGACGCGAGCCGGGACGCCAACGAGAGCCTGGAGATCTTCACCAGGATCGGCGACGCGTGGGGCGCGGCCGAGGCCCTGTCGGCGCGTGCCGAGGCCTTCGAGCGCAACGGTGAGTTCGAGCGCTCGGCGGCCGACTTCCGCGCGGCCATCGACAACGCCCGGCTGCTCGGCGCCGAGGCGCAGATCTCGCTCCTGCGCACGCGGCTGGCGGGCGTGATGATGGAGACGGGCGACGGCGCGGAGGCCGAGGCGACGCTGCGCGAGATCCTCGCCCAGACCGCCCGGCGGGACTACGAGGCCGAGCCGGCCGCCCGGCTCTATCTGGCGATCTGGCTCGGCCGCACCGGACGCGCCGGCGAGGGCCGCCGTGAACTCGACGTGCTGCGCGAGGACTTCAGCCGTTCCAATCTCGCCCTGTTCGAGGGCTTCGTGTTCGGCCTGCTCTCCTGGCTGGAGAATCTCGACGGGCACTACGCGGAGGGGCTCGACCTCTCACGGCGGGCACTGGACCATACGCGCGACCCGATGTCCCGGGTGGTCGCCCCGCAGATGCCCGCCGTCCATCTGCTCACCGCGGGCTGGGCGCTGGCCGGGTTGGGCGACCCGGAGCGGGTACGGGACGGGGCGCGCCTCCTGGGCGCGTACGAGGCCCACCTGCCGACCGGCCACTACTCGACCTCGCAGGAGCGCGAGTGCCGGGAGGCGGCGGATGCCACGGTCCGCGCCGGGGGGCTTGAGGGCGCCGCGTACGAGAAGGCGCTCGCCGAGGGTCGCGCGCTCACCCTCGACGAGGCCTTCGAACTCGCCGGCGCCTGAGGCGCCTTCGACCTGCCTGCGGTCCGGAGGGACCTGCCTCCTGCCCGGAGGACCGGCCTTCTGCGCGGAGGACCGGTCTCCCGTCCGGAGGCGTGTCCTCAGGTCTTCTTGCGGAACTTGGCCACCGCGATCGGCGCCGTCACCACCGTGATCACCGCCGACCACGCCAGCGTCAGCCACAGGTCGTGCGCGACGGGCCCGCCGATGAACAGCCCGCGCGCCGCGTCGGCCAGATTCGACAGCGGGTTGTAGTCGGTGAAGTTCTGGAGCCAGCCGGGCATGGTGGACGGCGGGGTGAAGATCGAGGAGCCGAACTGGAGCGGCATCAGCACCAGGAAGCCCACCCCCTGCACGGCCTGCGCCGTCTTCACGGTCAGACCGATCAGGATGAAGATCCACATCAACGACGCGCCGAACAGCAGCGAGAGCCCGATCGCACCCAGGACGTGGAGCGGTGAGGTCTCGACCGACATCCCGAGGATGAAGCCCACGATCAGCAGGATCGTGAAGGCGACGATCATCCGGCCGACCTCGACCACGATCTTCGCTATCAGGACCGACGACCGGGCGATGGGCATCGTCCGGAACCGGTCCATGACCCCCTTCTGGAAGTCCTCGTTGATACCGCTGCCGACGGCCATCGAGACGTTGAGCCCCATCATCGCCATCAGACCGGGGACGAGATAGCTCACGTACTCCGACTGGTTGCCCTTGCCCGCGACGGCCCCGCCGAAGACGAAGACGAAGAGCAGCGTGAAGACGATCGGCATCAGCAGGACGTCGAACATCGACTCCGGGTCCTGCTTGATCTGGAGGACGTTGCGGCGCGCGAGGGCGCCGATGTGCCGCAGATTGCCCCGGAGGCCGATCCGGCCCTCGTCGGCGGCGGTTCTGACGGAGTGCTCGGTCCGGGGGACCGGCGCGGGCTCCGTGACTTTGGTCGTTGTCGCCGTACTCATGCCGCGACCCCCTTCAGCTGTGCGTCGGTCTCCGTGTCGTCGGACTGGTCGCTCGTCTTCTCACCCGTGATCGCCAGGAACACCTCGTCCAGGCTGGGCAGATGGGTGCCGATGTGCGCGATGTCGAAACCGCGCCCGCCCAGCAGCCCGATGACGGCGGTCAGTTGCTCGTCGGCGAGGATCGGCACGAAGAGCATTCCGTCGTGGATCTGCGACCCCGCGATGCCGTCCAGGCCCGTCTCGCTCAACGCCAGCGCCATCTCCGGCAGCCGGCCGGGGTCGCTCGGGCGGATCTCCAGGGTCCGGCCGCCGACCTTCGCCTTCAGCTCGTCGACCTTGCCGCCCGCGACGACCCGGCCGCGGTCGATGACCGTCAGCTCGCTGGCCAGCTGCTCGGCCTCTTCCATGTACTGGGTGGTGAGCAGGACCGTCACGCCGTCGGCGACCATCCGCTGGACCTCCGCCCACACCTCGTTGCGCGTGCGGGGGTCGAGGCCCGTCGTCGGCTCGTCCAGGTAGAGCACCGCGGGCTTTCCGATCATCGACGCCGCGAGGTCCAGGCGCCGGCGCATTCCGCCGGAGTACTGGAGCACCGGCTTCTTCGCCGCCTCCGTGAGGGAGAAGCGCTCCAGAAGCTCGTCGGCCCGCCTGCGGGCGGCCGGACGGGCCAGATCGAGCAGCCGCCCGATCATGTACAGGTTCTCCCAGCCGGAGAGCTTCTCGTCGACCGAGGCGTACTGCCCGGTGAGGCCGATGGTGCGGCGGAGCTGTCGCGGCTGCTTCACGACGTCGAAGCCGGCGACGACCGCCGTGCCCGCGTCGGGCAGGATCAGGGTGGAGAGGCAGCGTACGAGGGTGGTCTTACCGGCGCCGTTGGGGCCGAGGACACCGAGGACGGTGCCCTCACGCACGTCCAGGTCCACGCCGTCCAGCGCCTTGGTCGCACCGTAGTGCTTGACCAGGCCCCGCACCGTGACGGCCGTGGTGCCGTCGGCAGGGGTTGTGTCGATTCGCGTCATGCCGCTGATCCTGGCATCCGCCACTGACAAGGGACCGACAGGCGACCGACAGCCTGCCGACACGGAGCTGTCGGGCATGTCACGACCGGTGCCGAAGGCGGGCCCTGAGGAGTCCGCCTTCGGAGGAGTCCGCCGTCGCCACCGGGAAGGGGCCCCGGGAATGCCGACAGCCCGCCGATGGGGGATGTCGGCGGGCTGTCTTCTGTTGCGGCAGTGGCTGCGGTGGTGGGACTAGTGGAAGGTGTGCTCTTCCTGCGGGAACGTTCCTCCTGCGACCTCGTCCGCGAACGCCTTCGCGGCGTCGCCGAGCGTCTGCCGGAGGTTCGCGTACTGCTTGGTGAAGCGCGGCACCTTGCCACCCGTGAGACCCACCATGTCGGTGTACACGAGCACCTGCGCGTCGGTGTCGGGACCGGCGCCGATGCCGATGGTCGGGATGGACAGCGACCGGGTGACCTCGGCCGCCAGCTCGGCGGGCACGAGCTCCAGGACCACGGCGAACGCCCCGGCCGCCTGCGCCGACTTGGCGTCGTGCAGCAGCCGGTGAGCGGCCTCGTCGCCCCGGCCCTGCACCCGGTAGCCGAGGGTGTTGACCGACTGCGGGGTCAGCCCGAGGTGGGACATGACCGGGATACCGGCCTGGACGAGCAGCTCCGTCTGCGGCAGCGAGCGCGCCCCGCCCTCCAGCTTGACCGCGCCGACCCCGGCGTCCTTGACCAGCCGTGTGGCGCTTCGCAGGGCCTGGACGGGCCCTTCCTGGTACGAGCCGAAGGGGAGGTCACCGACAACGAGGGCGCGCTTGGTGCCCCGTACGACGGCCGCGGAGAGCATCGTCATCTCGTCGAGCGTGACCGGTACCGTGGTCTCGTAGCCGAGATGGACGTTGCCCATCGAGTCGCCGACGAGCATGACCGGGATGCCGGCCTCGTCGAAGACGGAGGCGGTCATCGCGTCGTAGGCGGTGAGCATGGGCCACTTCTCGCCGCGTCGCTTGGCGGCGGCGATGTCGTGGACGGTGACGCGGCGGGTGCTGGTGCCGCCGTAGAGCGACTTGCTGTCGCCGGAGGGGTTCTGCGCAGCCTCGGACTTCATGGCGTACGGCTCCTTCGTCATCTCGAGGCGCCCTGACGGCGTCCCCGGACCGAGTCCATGGTGGCATCCGATGACCGTCGACGGGAAGTGGGGCTGGTCCGCCCGGGAGGTCCATTGGGTAAAGAATTTACAATACGAGACGGTCTCGTATTGAAATGGGCCTAGGCTCGTCGCCATGTCCACACCCTCACCGTCGTCGCCCTCACCGATGTCCGGGCCGGCCGGCGTCCACGACTCGGCGCCCCGGGTCCCCGAAGCCGTTCACCGGCGCCGCTGGGCCATCCTCGGCGTCCTCATGTTCAGCCTGCTGATCGTGGTGCTCGACAACTCGATCCTGAACGTCGCGGTCAAGACGATCGCGAGCCCCGAGCCCGTCGGCATCGGCGCCACCCAGAGCGAGCTCGAATGGGCGATCAACTCCTACACCCTCGTCTTCGCCGGTCTCCTCTTCACCTCCGGACTCCTCGGCGACCGCGTCGGCCGCAAGAAGGTGCTGCTCTTCGGCATCGCCGTCTTCGGCGTCGGCTCCGCCCTCGCCGCGATGTCCGGATCGCCCGGTGAACTCGTCGCGTACCGGGCCCTGATGGGCTTCGGCGCCGCCTTTGTGATGCCGGCCACCCTCGCCGTCCTGATGAACGTCTTCGAGCGGGACGAGCAGCCCAAGGCGATAGGCATCTGGGCCGGCAGCGTCGGACTCGGCATCGCCATCGGCCCGATCACCGGCGGCGTCCTGCTCGAACACTTCTGGTGGGGCTCGATCTTCCTGATCAACGTCCCCGTGGTGATCGTCGGGCTGATCGCGATGTGGCTCCTGGTGCCGGACTCCAAGGACCCGAACCCCGGCCGGGTCGACCCGGTGGGCGTACTGCTCTCGATCGTCGGCCTCGTCCTGCTGGTGTACGGGATCATCCGCGCGGGCGAGCTGGCGGACTTCACCGACGCCACGGTGCTGGCCTCGATCATCGGCGGTCTCGCCGTCCTGGCCGGGTTCGTCGTGCACCAGAAGCGCAGCGACCACCCGTCGATCGACATGTCCTACTTCAAGAAGCCGGCGTTCTCGGCCGCGGTCGCCGCGATCGCCCTGGTCTTCTTCGCGCTGATGGGCGTGACCTTCTTCTCGGCCTTCTACCTCCAGAGCGTGCGCGGCTACAGCGCCCTCGACTCGGGTCTGCTGATCCTGCCGCTCGCCGTGGCGCAGATGGTGTTCGCGCCGCGCGCGCGGCTGGTCGTCGACCGGTTCGGCGCCCGCGCGGTCTGCACCGTCGGCATGCTGCTCGTCGCCGTCGGCCTCGCCGCGTTCGCCCTCTTCGACGCCACCACGCCCGTCTGGGTGCTCTGTGTGGTCTTCTTCGTCCAGGGCGCCGGAATGGCCCACATCATGCCGCCGGTGACCGTCGCCGTGATGCAGGCCCTGCCGCGCGAGAAGGCCGGCTCGGGATCGGCGGTCAACAACACCTTCCGCCAGGTGGGCGGAGCGCTCGGGATCGCCGTACTGGGCTCGCTGCTCTCCACCACCTACCGGGGCGAGATCGAGGGACACCTCGGCGCCGTGCCGGCCGCCGCGCGTGACACGGCGGGGGAGTCGATCGAGGCGACCATGGCCGTCGCCGGGAAACTCGGCCCCGCGGGCGGCCCGTTGATCTCCTCCGCGAACGACGCCTTCCTGACCGCGATGCATGTCACCGCCCTCGGCTCCGCCGCTGTCGCGCTGATCGGCACGGTCGTCGTGGCGCTCTTCATGCCGGGGCGCCCGGCACCGCAGGAGCCCGCCCCGAAGGAGCGGACCGGGCCGCGGGCGGAGCCGCCGGCCGAGCCCGCGCCCGCTCTGCGCGACTGAGCGGTTTGTCGACCGCGCCAGCCGACGTCGGCGACAATCGACCGGGTCGCACGGCGTACGGCGTGGCGCGGGCAGGGCGAAAGGTGATCCATTGCGAGGGCAGGAACAGGGCGGGGAACGGGAGCCCAGGCGGGGCCGGCCGCGCAGCGAGGCGGCCGAACGGGCGATCGTCCAGGCCGTGGTGCGGCTTCTTGAGGAGGGCGAGCCGCTGGCCGGGCTCTCCATCGAGCGCATCGCGCGCACGGCGGGCGTCGGCAAGGCGACCATCTACCGGCGCTGGCGCGACAAGGAGGAGCTCTTCGTCGACGTCCTGCGCGACATCGAGCCGCCCGAACCCGCCCTGTCGGGCACCTCGGGCCTCGCCGACATCCGCGTCTGCCTGGAGTCCCTGCGCCACCGCGGTCTCGCCCAGCGCAACTCGACCCTCCTGTACAGCGTCTTCGCGCAGATGAAGAGCCACCCGAAGCTGTGGGGGGCCTACCAGTGCACCGTGGTCGAGCCCCGGCGGGCCGCCATGAGGGCGGCGGTCAGCCGCGCCGTCGCCGCGGGCGAGCTCCGCGACGACATCGACGTGGAGCTGATGGACGAACTGTTCGCCGGACCCATGCTCGTCCGCACCATCCACCGCAAGGACGCCCCGCTCGACGACGACCTCTCCGAGCGCATCATCCGGGCGCTGCTCGAAGGCCTGCGCCCGAGAGACACTCCCCGGGGACCCGCCCCGGAGACCGGGAACTGACCCCCGGCCGCCTGTCCACGCCGAACGTGCCTGTTCCGTCACAGCCGTCCCCCGTCCGCCCGCGTCCGGAACCCACCGCCCCTCACCCGTCGTCCTTGTGCCCGTACGGCCGTCGCAGGGGGGACGGCAGGGAAAGGTCCCGTCATCGCCTAGGGTCGATGGCGGGCGTGCACGGCAAGGCAGTGAGGCAGGCGGAATGACGCAGGAGTACACAGCTGAGGTCCGGGTGGACGGCGCCGAGGACAACGAGCCTCCCACCGGCCGTTTCCGGGCCTACATCGACCGCTGGCGCGGCGACCGCGGGATCTGGCGCAGGGGCGCCGTCCTCGCGGCCCTCGCCGTCCTGACGGCGCTGCTGATGATCCTGCACGCCCAGATCCCCAACCGCATCGGCAACTTGGGCAGTCTCATGGAGACGTTCCTGCCGTGGCTGGGGCTTCTGATCCCGGTGATCCTGGTGGCCGCGGTGGTACGGCGCTCCGCCACCGCGCTGGTCGCGCTCCTGCTGCCCGCCGTCGTCTGGGTCAATCTCTTCGGCGGGCTGCTCTTCGACAAGTCGGGCGGCGGCGGCGATCTGACGGTCGCCACGCACAACGTCAACGCGGAGAACTCCGACCCCGAGGGAACCGCGCGGGAGATCGTGGAGTCCGGCGCGGACGTCGTGGCGCTGGAGGAGCTGAAGGCGTCGGCCGTTCCCACGTACGAGAAGGGGCTGGCCGGGACGTACAAGTACCACTCGGTGCAGGGCACCGTGGGTCTCTGGAGCAAATACCCGATGACCGCCAGCCGCCCCGTCGACATCCGGATGGGCTGGACCCGCGCGATGCGCTCCACGGTGACGACGCCGCAGGGCGAGGTCGCCGTCTACGTGGCGCACCTGCCGTCCGTCCGCGTCAAGCTGCACGCCGGATTCACCGCCAACCAGCGCGACAACAGCGCCGACGCGCTCGGCGAGGCGATCGCGGACGAGCGGATCGAGCGGGTCGTGCTGCTGGGCGACCTCAACGGCACGATGAACGACCGCTCCCTGAACGCCGTGACCTCACAGATGCGTTCCACCCAGGGCGCCGCGGGCCACGGCTACGGCTTCAGCTGGCCGGCCGCCTTCCCGATGGCGCGGATCGACCAGATCATGGTCAAGGGCGTCGAGCCGATGTCGTCGTGGACGCTGCCCCGGACGGGCAGCGACCATCTGCCGATCGCCGCCCGTATCGAACTCTGAGTCCCGGCGGGCCCCGGGGCCCGTTCAGGGGCTCGGCGACTCCCGCCAGCGGTTGGTGATCGGCAGCCGCCGGTCCTTGCCGAAGCCCTTCGCCGAGATCTTGGTGCCCGGCGGATACTGCCGCCGCTTGTACTCGGCCGTGTCCACCATGCGCAGGGTCTTCGCGACCAGCGCGGGGTCGAAGCCGGCCGCGACGATCGCGTCCTTGCCCTGGTCGCGGTCGACGTACATCGCCAGCAGCCGGTCCAGCACGTCGTAGTCCGGCAGTGAGTCCGTGTCGACCTGGCCGGGGCGCAGTTCGGCGCTCGGCGGCTTGGCGATCGAGTTCTCCGGGACGGGCGGGGTCTGGCCGCGTTCCACGGCGGCGCGGTTGCGCCAGCGGGCGAGCCGGAAGACCGTCGTCTTGTAGACGTCCTTGATCGGGCCGTACGCGCCGACGGAGTCGCCGTACAGCGTCGAATACCCCACCGCCAGCTCGGACTTGTTCCCCGGCGCCAGGACGATCTGGCCCTCCTGGTTGGACAGGGCCATCAGCATCGTGCCGCGCAGCCGCGACTGGAGGTTCTCCTCCGCGAGCCCGGTCAGGCCGAGCGCGCCCATGTACGCGTCGAACATCGGCTCGATGGGAACGGTACGGAAGTTCAGCCCCGTACGGCGCGCCAGCTCGGCCGCGTCGCCGCGCGAGTGGTCGGAGGAGTACTTGGACGGCATCGAGACGCCGTGGACGTTCTCCGCGCCGAGCGCGTCGCAGGCGATCGCGGCGACGAGCGCGGAGTCGATACCGCCGGAGAGACCGATCAGGACCGACCTGAACCCGTTCTTGGCGGCGTACGCCCGCAGGCCCACCACCAGGGCGGAGTAGACCTCCTCGTCGTCGTCCAGCCGCTCCGCGTAGCCACCGGTCAGCTCCGGCTCGTAGGCGGGGACGGGGTCCTCGGAGAGGACGACGTGGTCCACGCGCAGCCCGTCGTCCACGACGCCGCCCGGCGGTTCGGCGGCGGCCGCCGGCAGATCGAGGTCCAGGACCACACAGCCCTCGGCGAACTGCGGCGCGCGCGCCACGACTTCGCCGTACGCGTCGACGACGATCGAGTCGCCGTCGAAGACCAGCTCGTCCTGGCCGCCGATCATCGCGAGATAGGCGGTGGTGCAGCCCGCCTCCTGGGCGCGCTTGCGTACGAGTTCGAGCCGGGTGTCGTTCTTGGCCTGCTCGTAGGGCGAGGCGTTGATCGAGAGCAGCAGACCGGCCCCGACGGACCGGGTGGCCGGGACCCGGCCGCCGTCCTGCCAGAGGTCCTCGCAGATGGCGAGCGCGACGTCGACGCCGTGCACCCGTACGACGGGCATGGTGTCGCCCGGGACGAAGTAGCGGTACTCGTCGAAGACGCCGTAGTTCGGCAGATGGTGCTTGGCGAACGACAGCGCCACCCCGCCCCGGTGCAGCACGGCGGCGGCGTTCTGCGGGGAGCCCGCCGGCCGGCCGATCCGCGGCCGGTCCCGCTCGGACCGGTCGAGATAGCCCAGCACGACGGGCAGCTCCCCGAAGCCCTCGGCGTCGAGCCGCTCGGCGAGCGCGCGCAGCGCGTCGCGGGAGGCCTCGACGAAGGACGAGCGCAGGGCCAGGTCCTCGACGGGATAGCCGGTCAGCACCATCTCGGGGAACGCGACGAGATGCGCGCCCTGCTCGGCGGAGTGCCGGGTCCAGTGCACGATCGCCTCGGCGTTTCCGGCGAGATCGCCGACGGTCGAGTCGATCTGATTCAGAGCGAGACGTAGTTGAGGCACAACTCCACTGTAATCGTCTTTCTGACGCGATGGGGTCCCGAGGCGTGTGCGACGCGTGTGTGAGCCGCACCACGGGGCGGCGGGCCCACACAGCCGCGCCCTGAGCTCCTTCGACGCCTCCGGGCGGCTCCCGGTGCCTCCGGTGCCGTTCCCGGGCCTCCCCGGCGGCTTCCCGGCGGCTTCCCGGCGGCTCAGCCGGTCGCGTAGACCCGTTCCACCCAGGCGGCGATCTGCCCGTCGCTCAGGTGCCGCGCGAGGTCCGCCTCGCTGATCATGCCGATCAGGCGCTTGTTCTCGATCACCGGCAGCCGGCGGATCTGGTGCTCCTGCATCTCCTGGAGCACGTCGTCCACCTCCGCGCCCGCGTCGATCCAGCGCGGTGTGCCCCGCGCCATCTCGGCGGCCGTGATCTTCGCCGGGTCGCGGCCCGCGGCCACACAGCCGACGACGATGTCGCGGTCGGTCAGGATGCCCGTCAGCCGCTCGTCGACGTCGGCGATGGGCAGGGCGCCCACGTCCAGGTCCCGCATGAGCTGCGCGGCCCGGTCCAGGGTCTCGTGCGAGGGGATCCAGTCCGCCCCGGGATGCATGATGTCTTTGGCCGTGGTCATGGGGTTCGTCCCTCCTGAATGCCGTCCGCCCCGAGCGCACCCATCGTCACGGACTCGAACGGGTGTACGCGACCGCTGTCACCCGAACGGGTGAAACGCGGATTCGGCGGGCCCCCGGTCCCGGCCCGAACGGCGCCGCCCCCGCCCGCGGAGACGATCTCCACGGACGGGGGCGGCGGCGCGTGTCCAGGGTCGCGCCCGACAGCCCGCGTCAGGGGCGCGGCTTCGCGCCCCGGGCCTTCAAGAGGTCGGCCATCAGATCCAGTTCGGACTGCTGCGCCGTCACCATGCCTTCGGCCAGGGCCTTCTCCGTGCCGACCGCGCACAGGTCGGCGCAGCCCCGGGCCATCGTGACGCCGCCCTTGTGGTGGTCGGTCATCAACTGGAGGTACAGGATCTCCGCGGCCTTGCCCTTGGTGGTCCGGAGGGTCTCCAGCTCGGTCTTCGTCGCCATGCCGGGCATCAGCGAACCGTCACGGACCTCGTGGCCGCCGTGGTCCATGCCCTCCATGTCGTCCATGCCGGCCATCTCGTCCGTGTTGTCCGTGCCCGCGTGCGCGCCGCCCCGCTCCATCCAGGCCATCGGCTCCCCGTCCGTGGAGACCTTCGGCAGCTTCCACATGTCGAGCCAGCCCAGCAGCATGCCGCGCTGGTTCGCCTGGGTGTTGGCGATGTCGTACGCGAGGCGGCGCACCTCCTCGTCGTCCGTGCTGTCCCGCACGAGGAACGACATCTCCACCGCCTGCTGGTGGTGGACCGCCATGTCACGCGCGAAGCCCGCGTCCGCCGAGTCCGCCGTGGGCGTGGCGGCCGCCTCGGACGAGCCGTCGCTCCCCGCGGAGGCGACCGTGGCCGCCCCCGCGAACAGCAGGGCGAGGACGACCGCCGTGATGGCCGCCCAGCTCGTGCGGGTCACTGGGCACCCATTCCGCCGGTGCACGCGGCACCGGGCTCGGGCGTCTGCGGGCCCTGCACGTACTTCGCGAAGAACTGCTCGACCCGCGGGTCCTTCGAGCTGTCGACGGTGACCTGCTTGCCCCACGCGGTGAGCATGATCGGGCCGGCCTGCTCCTTGACGGGGCTCATCAGCGAGTACTGCGTCTTGCCCACCAGCTCACCGAGCGCCTTCACGTCGGCCTCGGGCGCCTTGTCGTTGTACGTCACCCAGACCGCACCGTGCTCCAGCGAGTGCACCGCGTTGACGTCCGGTACCGGCTCCTTGTAGACGTCGCCCGCGCAGTTCATCCAGACCTGGTTGTGGTTGCCGCCGACCGGCGGCGTCTGCGGGTACTTGACCGCCTCGGCGACGTGGTCGCGGCCCAGCTTCTTCGCGTCCCAGGACTTCTCGCCCTTCACGGGCTCGGCCGCGGCCTGCTCCTGCTCCTTCTTCTCCTCGGACTCCTTGTTCAGCACGAACGCGCCGAAGCCGACGAGAGCCGCCACGACGACCGCGCTCGCGGTGATCGTGATGATGCGGTTACGGCGCTCACGCACGCGCTCGGCGCGGCGCATCTGCTCTATTCGGGCCTTGCGCTCGGTGCTCTGGGTCTTGGACTTGGAAGCCATGGTGTCTGTTCGTCCTTCTCGGAAACCTGCGGAACGGGGGTGGGGGAGTTACGGGCACCCGGTGGGGGCGCGGGCCCGGCTACGTCCGCAGTACTTGAAGGACGTGAAGATCCGGCGCGCGGGGAGACGCTCCGGACCGGGACACCTGGCCGGTGCCGGGCGGCGGTGCGGGGCGCGCGGGGCTCACGTCGCCGGTGCCGAGCGGGTCGGCGGGATGCGGCGCGGTGAGCACGGCCGGACTCGGATGCGGCAGGAAGCGGCAGCCGCTCGGGTCGTACGGGCAGGTGTACTCGGCGCCCGCGGCGGGCCCGGCGGCCGGGCCCTCCCTGTCCGTACGGAGGGTGATGCCGGTGCGCGCGGTCTGTGCGGCCGCCTCCGCGCGCGGCGACGAAGACGCCGAGTGGTGCGTGTCGACGGGGTTCAGACAGAAGTAGAGAGCGGCGAGCAGCGTCGCCACGGCGCTGAGCAAGGCCGTGGGACGCGCGTGACGTATGCGCTGTCGTCCCCCCATGGGCGCAGATCGTAGTCCGTACAGGTGGCCGAGCAGGAGTACGCAGGGGGTACCGAGTCCGGAACGTGGCGTGCCGCCGGGTCGGGCGGCCGCACGGGAGGGGTCCGCGGGGGCTCCGGCGCGGTACAAAGAGGTCATGGCCGACCCCCCGGAACCTCCGCCGAGCGAGCCCGACGTCGACGCCGTGACCCGGGCGGTCCTGATCGCCTCACGGCTGCTCGTCGCGGTGTCCGTCCGTTCCCTCACCGCCGTCCAGGACCGGGTCACCCTGCCCCAGTTCAGGCTGCTGAAGGTCCTCTCCGAGCACGGCGGTGCCAACCTCGTCTCGCTCGCCGACCGGCTCGGGGTGAACCCCTCCACCGCGATGCGCATGGTCGACCGGCTCATCGCGGCCGGGCTCGCCGAGCGCGGCGCCAACCCCGGCAACCGGCGGGAGACGGTGCTGCGGCTCACGGACGAGGGCGGAACGCTCGTGGCGGACGTCTCGGCGGCCCGCAGGCGCGAGATCACGGCGATCGTCGAGCGGCTGGCCCCCGAGCAGCGTACGGCGCTCGTGGAGGCCCTGACGGCGTTCACCGAGGCGGGCGGTGAGCGGCCCCTGCCGGGCGACGACGGGGAGCCGTACCCGCTCGGCTGGTCGGACAGCGCCGCTCCAACGCACTGAGGCGCGCGGGACGGGGCGCGTGTCCGACAATGCTTTAGTACTCCGGTGTGCAACCTTCCGGAAATCCTGTGGTGTCATGCTCGGGTGCCCCGGTGTACTCGGCAGCGTGGGAGCAGGCGGCCTGACCGGCAAGGATGGGTAGGACAGCAGACATGGACAAGCAGCAGGAATTCGTCCTCCGGACCCTCGAGGAACGAGACATCCGCTTCGTACGCCTGTGGTTCACCGATGTGCTCGGCTTCCTCAAGTCGGTCGCCGTCGCCCCCGCCGAGCTTGAACAGGCATTCGACGAAGGCATCGGCTTCGACGGCTCGGCGATCGAGGGCTTCGCGCGGGTGTACGAATCCGACATGATCGCCAAGCCCGATCCCGGGACCTTCCAGATCCTGCCCTGGCGCGCGGAGGCCCCCGGCACCGCGCGGATGTTCTGCGACATCCTGATGCCGGACGGCTCCCCGTCGTTCGCGGACCCGCGCTACGTCCTGAAGAGGATCCTCGCCCGGACCTCGGACCTCGGCTTCACCTTCTACACCCACCCCGAGATCGAGTTCTTCCTCCTCAAGGACAAGCCGGTCGACGGCAGCCGCCCGACCCCCGCCGACAGCTCCGGCTACTTCGACCACACCCCGCAGAACGTGGGCATGGACTTCCGCCGCCAGGCCATCACCATGCTCGAATCCATGGGCATCTCCGTGGAGTTCAGCCACCACGAGGGCGCCCCCGGCCAGCAGGAGATCGACCTGCGGTACGCCGACGCGCTCTCCACCGCCGACAACGTCATGACCTTTCGCCTGGTCATGAAGCAGGTCGCGCTGGAGCAGGGCGTCCAGGCGTCGTTCATGCCGAAGCCGTTCAGCGAGTACCCGGGCTCCGGCATGCACACCCACCTCTCCCTCTTCGAGGGAGACCGCAACGCGTTCTACGAGTCCGGTGCGGAGTACCAGCTCTCCAAGGTCGGCCGGTCCTTCATCGCCGGCCTGCTCAAGCACGCGGCGGAGATCTCGGCCGTCACCAACCAGTGGGTCAACTCCTACAAGCGCATCTGGGGCGGCTCCACGCGCACGGCCGGCTCGGGCGGCGAGGCACCCTCCTACATCTGCTGGGGCCACAACAACCGCTCCGCGCTGATCCGCGTCCCGATGTACAAGCCCGGCAAGACCGGCTCCGCGCGCGTGGAGGTCCGCTCCATCGACTCCGGCGCGAACCCCTACCTGACGTACGCGGTCCTCCTCGCCGCCGGCCTCAAGGGCATCGAGGAGGGCTACGAACTCCCGGCGGGCGCCGACGACGACGTATGGGCGCTGTCGGACGCGGAGCGCCGCGCGATGGGCATCGAACCGCTGCCGCAGAACCTGGGCGAGGCGATCTCACTGATGGAGCGCAGCGAACTGGTCGCCGAGACGCTGGGCGAGCACGTCTTCGACTTCTTTCTGCGCAACAAGAAGCGCGAGTGGGAGGAGTACCGCTCCGAGGTGACGGCCTTCGAACTGAAGGCCCTGCTGCCGGTGCTGTAGCCGCCCGTCGGCGGGCGCCCGTCCGGCGCTCGCGGCGGGGGCGCGCGGGCGCTGAGCCGGGTCCTACGGCGTGGCTCAGCGCACCAGCAGCTGGAGACCGCCCAGCACCGTCGCGCCGATCACCAGTCGTTCGAAGACCCGCTGGTCGATCCGGTCCACGCAGAACTTGCCGATGAGGGCGCCGGGCAGGACGAAGAGCACGAGCTGGGCGTCCAGCAGCAGCGAGTCGGCGTCGATCAGGCCGAGTCCCGCGCTGAAGGGCACCTTCGTGGTGTTGACGATCAGGAAGAACCACGCGGACGTGCCGAGGAAGCCGAGCTTCCGGAAGCCCGCCGACAGCAGATACATCGACATGACGGGCCCGCCCGCGTTGGCGACCATCGTCGTGAAGCCGCCGAGCACCCCGTACGAACGCGCCTTGACGCGGCCCCTGAACGACACCGAGTCCCCCGGGGCGTCCTCTTCCGGCGCGTGCCGGCGCCGCCACATCGTCACGCCCGCCATCAGCAGGAGGATCGAGCCGATCGACACGCGTACGGCTCCGTCGTCGGCCCACAGCATGAAGAGGGTGCCGACCACCACACCGGCGGCGACGGCGGGGAAGAGCCGCCACAGGGTCGGCCAGTGCGCGTGGCGGCGGTAGGTGAGGACGGCGATGGTGTCGCCCACGATGAGGATCGGCAGCAGCACACCGGTCGACTCACGGGCCGGCAGCACGGCGGCGAACACCGCGAGGCTGACCGTATTGGCACCGCTGACCGCCGTCTTGGAGAAGCCCACCAGCGCGGCGGCCCCGGCGAGGGCGACGAATTCCCACATGCTGATCGTGTCCATGGCGATAACCCATGCTACGACCACGCGCCCGTCCCACCTCGGGCGCACCACAGCCCCGACCGCCGATGCCGCGCGGACCCGATGCCGAAGGCGTCCACCGCCTCGCGCGCGAGAGGTCCTCCGATACGGGCCGCCGAACGGTCAGGCGAACCGCCAGCGGGTCTGGCTGTACGGGGACTTGGCGAAGCCGAAAGCCGTGCGGGGGGTGACCCCGAACACCAGGGCCGGGCCCTCGGCGCCCACGAACGCGCCGTCCTTCACGTCGAAGTGCCAGACCGAGCCGTACTTCCGCTCCCACATGGCGGCCAGCTCGCGCAGCCGCGCGTCGTCCGTCTCCAGGACCGCCTCGCCCTCGACCACCAGGTCCTGGCCCTCGTTCAGGGCGTTCGCGCCGGTGGTCAGGACGACCTCCCGGTTCTCCCGGAGGTTCATGACCTTCCGCTCCCGCTCGCCCGAGCTGAAGTACAGCGCGTCCCGCGACCAGACCGTCAGCAGCGGGGTGACATGCGGCCGGCCGTCGGGCCGTACGGTCGACAGCCAGAAGATCTCGGCCTCCGTCAGCCGGGTCACCGCGTCGGCCCAGTCCTCGGCGACGGCGGTCGGGTGGCTGTAGCGGGCGTCCAGATAGGTGCTGGCCGGTTCCTTGTGCGCCATGGCGCGGTCCTTTCGGGAGTGGTCCGGTACGGAGGCGAGCGGGAGTACGCTCACGACCCTTCCGCAAGTGACGACCCGCCGCGACACCAGGACTCGTCGCCCGACCGGCACACCGGCCCCGTCGGAGTGACGGAGTACTAGGCTCGGGCCCGGACCTCGAACGGACAGAAGAAAGGCCGGATGACGGTGCAGGGACGCAGGAGCAGTACCTTCACCCGTCTGCTCCGGCACGGCTTCACCGATCCGTCCGCCGCCGAGGACCTGCTCGGGTCCCCCGGCATGGTCTCCGTACGCGGCGACTCCGTCCTCCTCGACGCGCTGGGCTCCACCGCCGATCCCGACCTGGCGCTGCGCGGCCTCGTGCGGCTGGTCGAGGCGCACGAGGACGACGACCGGCACGTCCTGCTGGACACCCTGATCGCGGCCAAGCCGCTGCGGGACAGGCTGCTGGGTGTGCTCGGGGCGTCCGAGGCGCTCGGTGACCATCTGGCCAGGCACCCCGCCGACTGGCGGGTCCTCGTCACCTACGAGTCCACCGATCTGCACCCCGGTGTCGCCGAGTTCGAGACCGGGCTCGCCGAGGCGCACGACGTCGACACGCTGCGCGTCGCCTACCGCCGGTGTCTGCTCCCCCTCGCCGCCCGCGACGTCTGCGGCACGACCGACGTCGCGCAGACGGCCGCCGAGCTGGCCGACCTCGCCACCGCCACCCTGCGCGCCGCGCTCGCCATCGCCCGAAGCGCGGCCCCCGAGGACGCCGCGCTGTGCCGGCTCGCGGTCGTCGCGCTCGGCAAGTGCGGCGGCCAGGAGCTGAACTACGTCTCCGACGTCGACGTCATCTTCGTCGGCGAGCCCGCCCACGCCGTGCTGAACGAGCGCCCGGCGGGCGCCGACGACACCGACACCTCGAAGACCGAGGGCAAGGCCCTCCAGGCGGCCACCCGGCTCGCCGCCCATATGATGCGGATCTGCTCCGAGACGACCGCCGAGGGCACCATCTGGCCCGTCGACGCCAATCTGCGCCCCGAGGGCCGCAACGGACCGCTCGTCCGCACCCTTTCCAGCCATCTCGCCTACTACCAGCGCTGGGCCAAGACCTGGGAGTTCCAGGCCCTGCTCAAGGCCCGCGCGGTCGCCGGGGATCTCGCGCTCGGCAGGGACTACGTGGACGCCGTCTCGCCCATGGTCTGGCAGGCCGCCGACCGCGAGAACTTCGTCCCCGACGTACAGAAGATGCGCCGCCGCGTGGTCGACAACATCCCCGTGGGCCAGGTCGACCGTGAGCTGAAGCTCGGCCCCGGCGGACTGCGGGACGTCGAATTCGCCGTACAGCTCCTTCAGTTGGTGCACGGCCGCAGCGACTCCTCGCTGCGCAGCGGCACCACCCTCGTCGCCCTGCGCGCCCTCGCCGCCGGCGGCTACGTCGGCAGGACCGACGCGGCGCAGCTCGACGAGGCCTACCGCTTCCTGCGGTCCATGGAGCACCACATCCAGCTGTTCCGGCTGCGCCGTACGCATCTGGTGCCCGACGACGAGGCCGACCTGCGCCGCCTCGGACGCACCCTGGGGCTGCGGACCGAGCCGGTCGGCGAGCTCAACAGGGCGTGGAAACGCCACACCTCGATGGTGCGGCGGCTGCACGAGAAGCTGTTCTACCGGCCGCTGCTCGACGCCGTGGCCCAGCTCGCCCCCGGCGAGATCCGGCTCAGTACGAAGGCGGCGGGCCAGCGCCTCGAAGCGCTCGGCTACGCGGACCCGGTGTCCGCCCTGCGGCATCTTGAGGCCCTGTCGTCCGGCGTGAGCCGCAAGGCCGCCATCCAACGCACGCTGCTGCCCGTGCTGTTGGGATGGTTCGCGGACTCCGCCGACCCCGACGCCGGACTGCTCGGCTTCCGCAAGGTGTCCGACGCGCTCGGCAAGACGCCCTGGTATCTGCGGCTCCTGCGCGACGAGGGGGCCGCCGCCGAGAACCTGGCCCGGGTGCTCTCCGCCGGCCGCCTCGCCCCCGATCTGCTGCTGCGCGCCCCGGAGGCGGTCGCCATCCTCGGCGACCCGAACGGGCTCAAGCCGCGCGGCCGGGACCATCTGGAGCAGGAGGTGCTCGCAGCCGTCGGACGGGCCGAGACCGCCGAGATCGCGGTCGCCGTCACCCGCGGGGTGCGCCGCCGCGAGCTGTTCCGCACCGCCGCCGCCGACATCATCGGCTCCTACGGCACCGAGGAGAGCCCCGCCGAGGAGGACCCGGGCGCCCTCGTCGACCGGGTCGGCAACGCCGTCACCGACCTCAACTCCGCCACCCTGGCGGGCGCCCTGCGCGCCGCCGTGCGCCAGACCTGGGGCGACACCCTGCCCGCCAGGTTCGCGGTCGTCGGCATGGGCCGCTTCGGCGGCCACGAGCAGGGTTACGGCTCCGACGCGGACGTCCTGTTCGTCTACGAGCCGCGCGAGGGCGTCGACGACCACGAGGCGGCCCGCGCCGCCAGCACCGTCGTCTCCGAGATGCGCAGACTCCTCCAACTGCCCACGGCCGACCCGCCGTTGATGATCGACGCGGACCTGCGCCCGGAGGGCAAGACCGGCCCGCTGGTGCGCACTCTCGCCTCCTACGCCGCCTACTACCGCCGCTGGTCGCTCGGCTGGGAGAGCCAGGCGCTGCTGCGCGCCGAGCCGATGGCGGGGGACGCGGAACTGGGCCGCGACTTCATCGAGCTGATCGACCCGCTCCGCTACCCGGCCAACGGCCTCACCGAGGCCGCCGTACGGGAGATCCGCCGGCTCAAGGCCCGGATGGAGTCCGAGCGGCTGCCGCGCGGCGCCGACCCCAACCTGCACACCAAACTGGGCCGGGGCGGGCTCTCGGACGTCGAGTGGACGGTCCAGCTCATCCAGATGCGGCACGCCTGGGAGGTGCCGGCCCTGCGGACGACCCGTACCCGCGAGGCGCTGACCGCCGCGCGGAGCGCGGGCCTGATCTGCGACGAGCACGCCCAGATCCTCGACGAGGCCTGGGTGCTGGCGACCCGGGTGCGCAACGGCGTGATGCTCGTGCGCGGCAGGGCGGGCGACACCTTCCCGTCGGACGGCCGTGAACTGGCCGCCATGGGGCGGTACTTGGGCTACGGCCCCGGGTCGATGGCGCCCGGCCCCACTCCGTACAACGGGCACACCGGCGACATGATCGACGATTATCTGCGGACCACCCGCCGGGCTCGCGCGGTGATGGAGGAGCTGTTCTACGGAGCGCTCTGAGTGGAGGGCTCGCTGTGCGTCGGAGGCCCGTGGGGGCTGGACGGCGCGCGTCGCGGCGACGGCGCGGTCCTGGCGGCCTGGCCGGTCCTGGCGACCTGCGCGGGCGGGGCGAGCTGTGCGGTCCGGGTCGTCTGCCCCGTGGGCTCCGGGGCGCTCCCCGGTGCGGGAGTGCCCGGGCGGGCGCCGGGGCGCCGGAGCCACCGTCGCCGTCTCGGGCGCTCGTCCTCGTCCTCGATCAGCTGCGGCAGCTGGTGCGGGAGCGCCCGGTACCAGACGTAGCTGACACCGAAGCCGAAGGCGAGGCAGATTATGCCGCCCACCGCGTCCAGCCAGAAGTGGTTCGCGGTGGCGACGATCACGATCAGCGTCGCCGTCGGGTAGAGCAGTCCCAGGATTCTCACCCAGGGCGTCCTGGCCAGGGCGAAGATGGTCAGCCCGCACCAGAGCGACCAGCCGATGTGCATCGAGGGCATCGCCGCGTACTGGTTCGACACGGCCTTGAAATTGCCCGAGGCCATCGAGCCCCAGGTCTCGTGGACCTGCACCGTGTCGATGAAGTTCTGCCCGTTCATCAACCTGGGCGGCGCGAGCGGATACAGATAGTAACCGAACAGTGCCGCACCGGTGGTCGCGAAGAGGATGAGTCTGCTGGCCGCGTAACGGCCCGGGTGGCTGCGGTAGAGCCAGACCAGCACGGCGATCGTGACGATGAAATGGAGCGTCGCGTAGTAGTAGTTCATGGCGACGACAAGCCATGTCACCGAATTCACGGCATGGTTGACGCTCTCCTCGAACGCGAGGCCGAGCGAACGCTCCACGCCCCAGATCCAGTCCGCGTTGTGCAGGGCCTGCGCCTTCTGCTCGGGCACCGCGTTACGGACCAGTGAGTACGTCCAGTAACTCACCGCGATCAGCAGGACTTCGAACCAGAGGCGGGGGTGGCGCGGCGACCTGATCCGGCGCAGCCGACCGAGGGGCGACCCGGGGCCGGACGCGTCGGCCGTCGCACCCGCGAGGGGTGTCGGCGGGGCCTTCGTGCCTTCCGGAATCTTCACGGTCGTTTCACCCATGGAGAGAGAGTCTGCCAGATTTCCGCCTTCGACCGATCATCCCTCGGGTGGGTCCTGACCGCATGCGCTACGCCCTGGGGACGACTCCTCGACCCTACTCCCGACCGGTTTCTCCCGGGGATCGCCCCAGGGGGCCGGGCGCCGGACCTGAGGCGGTTGAACCGCGAACGACCAGCTCCGGCATGAAGACGAACTCGCTGTGCGGAGCCGGTGTACCACCGATCTCCTCCAGAAGCGTACGGACGGCGGCCTGGCCCATCGACGGCACCGGCTTGCGGATCGTGGTGAGCGGCGGATCGGTGAACGCTATGAGCGGCGAATCGTCGAAACCGACGACCGACACATCGCGCGGCACGTCCCTGCCGAGCTGTCTGGCGGCCCGGATCGCGCCCAGCGCCATCATGTCGCTCGCGCACACCACCGCCGTGCAGCCGCGCCCGATGAGCGCCGTCGTGGCCGCCTGGCCGCCCTCCAGCGTGTACAGGGAGTGCTCGATCAGCTCCTCCGTCTCCTCGGAGGTCAGTCCCAGCTGCTCGCGGACCGTCGCGCGGAAGCCCTCGATCTTGCGCAGGACCGGCACGAACCGCTTGGGTCCGACGGCGAGACCGATCCGGCGGTGGCCCAGCGAGACGAGATGCGTCACGGCCAGCCGCATCGCCGCCCGGTCGTCCGGCGAGATGAACGGCGCCCGGACCTTGGGCGAGAAGCCGTCGACGAGGACGAACGGCACGCCCTGGGCGCGCAGTTGCTCGTACCGCTGCATGTCCGCCGAGGTGTCGGCGTGCAGACCGGAGACGAAGATGATGCCGGAGACACCGCGGTCGACGAGCATCTCCGTCAGCTCGTCCTCGGTGGAGCCGCCGGGGGTCTGGGTGGCGAGGACCGGTGTGTAGCCCTGACGCGTCAGCGCCTGGCCGATGACCTGGGCGAGCGCGGGGAAGATCGGGTTCTCCAGCTCGGGCGTGATCAGTCCGACGAGGCCGGCGCTGCGGCGGCGCAGCCGCACCGGGCGCTCGTAGCCGAGGACGTCGAGTGCGGCGAGTACGGATTCGCGGGTGGCCGTGGCAACACCCGGCTTACCGTTCAGTACGCGGCTGACCGTCGCTTCGCTGACCCCCGCCTGGGCTGCGATGTCGGCTAGCCGTGCGGTCATGGAAGTGGACTGTACCGGGCGCTTGCCGGGATTGCCCACCACGCGCCCGGATCGGCCGGCGCCACCGGCCCGGCGGTGGCGGGGGAGAGGCGGTGGAGGGCCGGTGCAGGGCTTGCAGGGCCTTGCGGATGGGTCGTCGGCAAAATCTTGCAACACCTTGCGGGACCTTCCCTCCGGGCGCTCCGCACGCCCGGCGGGCCCGTATCGCCGGAAGGAGACCGCACTTGCCAGTCGGCGGACTCCCCGTCAAGAACCCTCGCGGCAACTGTGCGGACACGTGCATGTAACGATCAAGGCAGCTTGCAGGAATCTTCCGCAAGCTCTTTCGGCCTTCTTTCATCCTTGTTACCTTCACGTCGACCCGGCGCCGCGACGGAGCGGTACGGCAGTTGAAGGAGTTTCAGATGCGACGTGGCATAACGGCCACCGCCCTGGTCGCGACCCTGGCGCTCGCGGCGACCGCCTGCGGCGGCGGCGACGAGGAGTCCTCGGGCAAGTCGGGCTCGGGAGAGCTCGAGGGAACGGTCACCTGGTGGGACACCTCGACGGTGGGCAGTGAGGACAAGGTCTTCAAGAAGCTCGCCGAGGACTTCGAGGCCACGCACAAGGGCGTCGACGTCAAGTACGTCAACGTGCCGTTCGGCGAGGCGCAGAACAAGTTCAAGAACGCCGCGCAGTCCGGCTCCGGCGCCCCCGACGTCATCCGCTCCGAGGTCGCCTGGACGCCCGAGTTCGCCGATCTCGGCTACCTCGCGCCGCTGGACGGCACGCCCGCCCTGAAGGACGAGAAGGACTTCGTGCCGCAGGCGGCGGCCTCCACCAGGTACGACGACAAGACGTACGCCGTCCCGCAGGTCATCGACTCCCTCGGCATCTTCTACAACAAGAGGCTGTTCAAGGAGGCGGGGGTCGAAGTCCCCACGACCATCCCCGAGTTGAAGACCGTCTCGAAGGCGGTCAAGGACAAGACCGGCAAGACCGGGATGTATCTGCGCGGCGACGACGCGTACTGGTTCCTGTCGTTCCTGTACGGCGAGGGCGGCGACCTGGTCGACGCCAAGGAGAAGACCGTCACCGTCGACAGTCCGGCCGGCGTCAAGGCCATGGAGGTCGTGAAGGACCTCGTCGACTCCGGCGCCGCCAAGACGGACGCCACCGACGGCTGGGAGAACATGCAGGCCGCCTTCAAGGGCGGCGACGTGGCCATGATGATCAACGGCCCGTGGGCGATCGCCGACACCTACGCCGGACCGCAGTTCAAGGACAAGACCAATCTGGGCGTCGCCCCGGTGCCCGCCGGCTCGGCCGGCCAGGGCGCCCCGCAGGGCGGCCACAACCTCGCCGTCTACGCGGGCTCCAAGAACCTCGACGCCTCCTACGCGTTCATCGAGTACATGTCCTCCGCCGAGTCCCAGGCGCGGATCACCACCGAGCTGAACCTGCTGCCGACCCGGACCTCGGTCTACGCGCGGCCGGAGGTCGCGGAGAACGAGATCGTCGGCTTCTTCAAGCCGGTCGTCGACAAGGCCATCGAGCGCCCCTGGATCCCGGAGACCGGCAGCCTGTTCGCCCCGCTGGTGACCGAGTACACGAAGGTCCTCACCGGCCAGACGACCCCCGAGAAGGGCGTCGGGGCGACCGGCGACTCCTACCGCGATCTGCTCAAGGACTGGAAGTAGGAGACGGAGCGAGAGGAAGGAAGGCAGGCCGGCTGATGGCTGTCCACACCGGCCAGTCGGTGGCGAAGGCCGCGGGCGACTCGGAAGTCGCCCGCGGCCGGAGCCGCGGCACTGGCAAACCCCCGGGCGGGCTGCGGCGTTCGCTCTCGACCCACTGGTACGCCTGGGCCATGGTCGCCCCCGTGGTGGCCGTGATCGGCGTGATCGTCGGATACCCGCTGGTCCGCGGTGTCTATCTGTCGCTGACCGACGCCAACGAACGCAACGTCGAACGGAACATCGGCGTCAACCACCTGCCCGCCACCTACGAGTTCGTCGGACTCGACAACTACGCCGACGCGCTGACGGGTGGTCAGTTCCTCTCCACACTCGGCTGGACGCTGGTGTGGACCGTCTCCTGCGTCGGTCTGACCTTCGTCCTCGGCCTCGCCCTCGCCAACATCCTCAACCGCCGGATCGCGGGCCGCTCCGTCTACCGGATGATGCTCATCCTGCCCTGGGCGGTCCCCGGCTTCGTCTCCGTCTTCGCCTGGCGCTTCCTCTACAACGAGGACCGCGGCCTCCTCAACAGACTGCTCGCTGGCGGCGGCATCGACGCCGTGCCGTGGCTCAACGACCCGACCTGGGCCAAGTTCTCGGTCATCGCCGTGAACATCTGGCTCGGCGTGCCGTTCATGCTCGTGGCCCTGCTCGGCGGACTCCAGTCCATCCCGGGGGAGATGTACGAGGCCGCCGAGATGGACGGCGCCGGCCCCTGGCAGCGCTTCCGGCACATCACCATGCCGGGCCTCAGGTCCGTCAGCGCGACCGTCGTCCTGCTCAGCACCATCTGGACGTTCAACATGTTCCCGGTGATCTTCCTGCTGACCAGGGGCGGGCCCGGCGAGGCCACCCAGATCCTGGTGACCCAGGCGTACAAGTTCTCCTTCGAGATCAGCCCGCGCGACTTCGCCCAGTCCTCCACCTGGGGCGTGCTGATCCTCGTACTCCTGATGATCTTCGCCGTGGTCTACCAACGAGTCCTCCGCAAGCAGGGAGATACCTGGTGACCGCCGTGACCGGTCCGCAGACGAGCACCACGAGCACACCGACCGCCTCTCCCGCGCGACCGCCCGCGAAGGTACGGCGCCGCGGCGAACGCTCCAGGGCCGCGTCCGTCGGTCTGCACGCCACCCTGATCGCGGCGTCCGTCATCGCGGTCTTCCCCGTGCTCTGGGTCCTGCTGACGTCGCTGAAGCCCGCCGCGTACGCGACGACCACGGACTTCTTCAAAGAGACGACGTTCGAGAACTACACCAAGCTGCTCGACGACACGCCGTTCCTCACCTGGTTCGGCAACTCGCTGCTCATCGCCGGATTCACCACCGTGCTCGGTGTGTTCACCGCCGCCACCACCGGCTACGCCGTCAGCCGCTTCCGTTTCCCCGGCAAGCGCGGTCTCATGTGGACGCTGCTGGTCACGCAGATGTTCCCGATGGCGGTCCTCATCGTGCCGCTGTACAACATCATGTCGGACCTGGGCCTGCTCAATCAGGCCGCCGGACTGGTGATCACCTATCTCACCATCGCCGTGCCGTTCTGCGCGTGGATGATGAAAGGCTTCTTCGACACCATCCCGCGCGAGATCGACGAGTCCGGCATGGTCGACGGGCTGACCCCGTTCGGCACCTTCTGGCGGCTGATCCTGCCGCTCGCCAAGCCGGGCCTGGCGGTGACCGCGTTCTACTCCTTCATCACCGCCTGGGGAGAGGTGGCCTACGCCTCCGCGTTCATGGTCGGCGACGAGAACCTCACCCTCGCCGGCGGGCTCCAGAAGTTCGTCAACCAGTACGGGGCCCAGTGGGGTCCGATGACAGCGGCGTCCGTCCTGATCGCGATACCCGCGGCGATCGTCTTCCTGTTCGCCCAGCGTCATCTGGTGACCGGCGTCTCCGCCGGGGCCGTCAAGGGCTGACGGTACGTCAGCCCGACCGTACCTCCGCACCACAGCGACAGTGACAGCGGCGCCGGGCCCGACCACGACCCGGCGCCGCTCCCACCCAGAGACCCCCCAGGGACGACATGACCCAGCACCTCGCTGCCCCTTCCGCCGGCACGTCCGACGACGCCCCGGGCCACCGCTCCGGCTGGTGGCAGGACGCGGTGATCTACCAGGTCTATCCACGCAGCTTCGCCGACTCCGACGGCGACGGCATGGGCGATCTCGAAGGCGTACGGAGCCGGCTGCCGTATCTGCGCGCGCTGGGCGTCGACGCCGTCTGGCTCAGCCCCTTCTACGCCTCGCCGCAGGCCGACGCGGGCTACGACGTCGCCGACTACCGCGCCATCGACCCCATGTTCGGCTCCCTCCTCGACGCGGACGCGCTCATCCGCGACGCCCACGAGGTGGGCCTGCGCATCATCGTCGACGTGGTGCCCAACCACTCCTCCGACCAGTACGAATGGTTCCGCCGCGCCCTTCGCGAAGGCCCCGGCTCGGCGCTGCGCGACCGCTACCACTTCCGCCCCGGCAAGGGCGCCACCGGCGAACTCCCGCCCAACGACTGGGAGTCCATCTTCGGCGGCCCCGCGTGGACCAGGACCACCGACCCGGACGGCACCCCCGGGGAGTGGTACCTGCATCTGTTCGCCCCCGAGCAGCCCGACTTCAACTGGGACCACCCGGCCGTCGCCGACGAGTTCCGCTCCATCCTGCGCTTCTGGCTCGACATGGGCGTCGACGGCTTCCGGGTCGACGTCGCCCACGGACTCGTCAAGGCACCCGGGCTGCCCGACGTCGGCGGCGGCGGTCAGCTGGGGCTGCTCGGCAGCAGCGAGTACGGCCTGCCCTTCTTCGACCAGGACGGTGTGCACGAGATCTACCGCAGCTGGCGCACCATCCTCGACGAGTACCCCGGCGACCGGATCGCCGTCGCCGAGGCCTGGACGCCGACCGTCGAGCGCAGCGCGAACTACGTGCGCCCCGACGAGATGCACCAGGCGTTCAACTTCCAGTATCTGAGCACCTTCTGGGACGCCGCCGCGCTCCGCGACGTCATCGACACCTCGCTCGCCGCGATGCTCCCCGTCGGCGCCCCCACCACCTGGGTGCTCTCCAACCACGACGTCACCCGGCACACCACCCGCTTCGCCCACCCCGTCCCCCTCGGCACCCAGCTCCGGGAGGCGGGCGACCGCGAACTCGGGCTGCGCCGGGCCCGCGCCGCGACCCTGCTGATGCTCGCCCTGCCCGGCTCCGCCTACCTCTACCAGGGCGAGGAGCTGGGCCTGCCCGACGTCACCGACCTCCCCGACGAGGCCCGGCAGGACCCCTCGTACTTCCGCGCGGCCGGCCAGGACGGCTTCCGGGACGGCTGCCGGGTACCGATCCCGTGGACCCGCGAGGGCGGCTCGTACGGCTTCGGCCCCGGCGGCAGCTGGCTGCCGCAGCCGGCCGGCTGGGGTGAGCTGAGCGTCGAGGCGCAGACCGGGGTGGCGGGCTCCAGCCTGGAGCTGTACCGGGCCGCCATCGCCGCCCGGCGCGCCCACCCCGGCCTCGGGGCAGGGGCCTCGGTCGACTGGCAGGACGCGCCGGAAGGCGTGCTCGTCTTCGCGCGCCCCGGCTTCCTCTGCACCGTCAACACGACCGGCGCGCCCGTCCGTGTCCCGGTACGCGGGAGCCTGCTGCTGGCCAGCGGCCCCGGCACCGTCACCTTCGACGGCGCCGCCCCCGGCGCCGGGGAGGCCGAGCTGCCCGCCGACACCACGGTGTGGTGGACGGTGTGACACTGCCCCTCCCCAGGCCGGGAGCCGGTACGCCACGGCTCTCCGACATCGCGGGACAGGCATCGGTCAGCGAGGCGACGGTGAGCCGGGTGCTCAACGGCAAGCCGGGCGTCGCCGACAGCACACGCCAACGGGTGCTCGCCGCGCTCGACATCCTCGGGTACGAGCGCCCCGTACGGCTGCGCCGGCGCAGCGCCGGGCTGATCGGTCTGGTGACCCCGGAGCTGATCAACCCGATCTTCCCGGCGTTCGCCCAGGCCGTGGAGCAGGTCCTGGCCGGGCACGGCTACACACCGGTCCTCTGCACCCAGCTGCCCGGCGGGGCGACGGAGGACGAACTGGTCGAGCAACTCGTGGAGCGCGGCGTCGGCGGCATCGTCTTCCTGTCGGGACTGCACGCCGACACCTCGGCCGACCCGTCGCGCTACGCCGAACTCATCGAGCGCGGCGTGCCGTTCGTCATGATCAACGGCTGCAACGACCGGGTCAGCGCGCCGTTCGTGTCCCTGGACGACCGGGCGGCCATGCGGATGGCCGTCGGGCATCTGGCCGATCTGGGACACCGGCGGATCGGGCTGGCGACGGGACCGCTGCGGTACGTGCCGTCGGCGCGCAAACGCGAGGGTTTCGTCGACGCGCTGGCCCGCACCCTGGGCCTCCCGCGCGAGGAGGCCGAGGAGTGCGTCTGCTCCACGCTGTTCAGCGTGGAGGGCGGGCAGGTCGCGGCCGGCGCGCTGCTCGACGAGGGCTGCACGGGAATCGTCTGCGCCAGCGACATGATGGCGCTGGGCGTGGTGCGGGCGGCCCGCGAACGCGGGCTGCGCGTCCCGTACGACGTGTCGGTGGTGGGCTTCGACGACTCGCAGCTGATCGCCTTCACCGACCCGCCCCTCACGACGGTCCGCCAGCCCGTGCAGGCGATGGCGGGGGCGGCGGTGGGCGCGCTGCTGGAGGAGATCGGCGGCAGCCCCGTGCAGCGCACGGAGTACGTCTTCCAGCCGGAGCTGGTCGTACGGGGGTCGACGGCCGGCGTACGACCGGTCTGAGAGGGGCGCGGTGTGCCGTACGGGGGCGGCACACCGCAACATCTTGCGACGGCTTTCGCACGTCGAACAGGCTGATATTTCCCCGGTGTTA
Source organism: Streptomyces sp. NPDC058653 (assembly GCF_042716895.1). NCBI lineage: Bacteria > Bacillati > Actinomycetota > Actinomycetes > Kitasatosporales > Streptomycetaceae > Streptomyces > Streptomyces sp. NPDC058653. Next base: position 54,856 of record NZ_JBHXRM010000046.1, read on the forward strand.
CCCAGTGGTGTCCAGAGGGTTGACCGGGCCGGGCGGGCCTCGTACGGTCTGCTCGCGACAAGCTTTTGCTTTCTTGCAGCAAGAACATTCAGGAGCCTTGAGGGCGGGGCGCGTTGCCCTGCGAGGTCTCTCCCCGATCCCCGCACCTCCCCCCACGCAGGAGGAAACATGGCACGCAGAGCTCCCGCCCTCGCTCTCGCCCTGGTGGCGGGCGCGGCGGTACTCGTCGCACCCGGCAGCCCCGCCCAGGCGGTGCCCCCGGGCGACAAGGACGTCACCGCCGTCCTGTTCGAGTGGCGGTTCGACTCGGTCGCCAGGGCCTGTACCGAGAGCCTCGGCCCCGACGGATACGGCTACGTCCAGGTCTCCCCGCCCCAGGAGCACATCCAGGGCGGCCAGTGGTGGACCTCGTACCAGCCCGTCAGCTACAAGATCGCGGGCCGGCTCGGTGACCGCGACGCCTTCCGGTCCATGGTCAACACCTGCCACGCCGCCGGGGTGAAGGTCGTCGCCGACGCGGTCATCAACCACATGTCGGCCGGCTCGGGCACCGGCACCGGAGGCACCTCGTACGCCAAGTACGAGTACCCCGGCATCTATTCGGGCGCCGACATGGACGACTGCCGCTCGCAGATCAACAACTACGGCGACCGGGGCAACGTCCAGAACTGCGAACTCGTCGGCCTCGCCGACCTCGACACCGGCGAGGACTACGTACGCGGCCGAATAGCCGCCTATCTGAACGACCTGCGCTCGCTGGGCGTGGACGGCTTCCGGATCGACGCCGCCAAGCACATGCCGGCCGCCGACCTCGCCGCGATCAAGTCACGGCTCGGCGACCCGAACGTGTACTGGAAGCAGGAGGCCATCCACGGCGGCGGCGAGGCCGTGTCGCCGAGCGAGTACCTGGGCACCGGAGACGTACAGGAGTTCCGCTACGGCCGGAGCCTCAAGCAGGTCTTCCTGAACGAGAACCTGGCCTACCTGAAGAACTTCGGCGAGGGCTGGGGCTTCATGCAGAGCGGCAGGTCCGCCGTCTTCGTGGACAACCACGACACCGAGCGCGGCGGCGACACCCTCAACTACAAGAACGGCGCCACCTACACGCTGGCCAACGTCTTCATGCTGGCCTATCCGTACGGCTCGCCCGACGTGCACTCCGGCTACGAGTTCGGCAACCACGACGCCGGACCCCCCAACGGCGGCACCGTCAACGCCTGTTACTCCGACGGCTGGAAGTGCCAGCACGACTGGCGCGAGATCTCCTCCATGGTCGGCTTCCGCAACGCCGCCCGCGGCCAGGCGGTCACCGACTGGTGGGACGACGGCGGTGACCGGATCGCCTTCGGCCGCGGCTCCAAGGCGTACGTCGCCATCAACTCCACCGGCTCCTCCCTCAGCCGCACCTTCCAGACCTCGCTGCCCGCCGGAGGCTACTGCGACGTGCAGAGCGGCAACGGCGTCACCGTGAACGGCTCCGGCCAGTTCACCGCGACCCTCGGCGCCAACACGGCGGTCGCGCTGCACGCCGGGGCCCGCACCTGCGGGGGCTGACACCCACCGGCACCCGGCCGAACGGACCGTCCGCCGTACCTCCCAAGACCCATCTCTCGCCACCCCCCGCACCATCCGGCCGCCCGGCGACGCGCGCACCCGACCCCACCGCACCACGCGCCGTCGCCGGGCCGGCCTTCCCGTACGTACTCCGAGGAGATCCCGCGTGATTCGCCCGCCCCTGCCCGCGTTCGGGCGCAGAACAGCCGTCGGCGTCGTCGCCGCGGCCCTGTGCGCGGCGCTGGTGCCCGCGCTGCCGGCCGTCGCAGCCCCTGCCCCGGCCCCGGCGCCGCCGTCGGACGCCAGGCTCGCCGGGGAACCGGCCCGCCACGATCTGACGCGGGAGCAGTTCTACTTCGTGCTGCCCGACCGCTTCGCCAACGGCGACCGGTCCAACGACCGGGGCGGGCTCACCGGTCCGCGTACCACGACCGGTCACGACCCCGCCGACAAGGGCTTCTACCAGGGCGGCGACCTCAAGGGGATCACCGACCGGCTCGACTACATCAAGGGCCTCGGCACCACCGCCATCTGGATGGCGCCGATCTTCAAGAACAAGCCGGTCCAGGGCACGGGCGACGACGTCTCCGCCGGCTACCACGGCTACTGGATCACCGACTTCACCCAGGTCGACCCGCACTTCGGCACCAACGCCGAGCTGGCGAAGCTGATCGACAAGGCCCACGACAAGGGCATGAAGGTCTTCTTCGACGTCATCACCAACCACACGGCCGACACCGTCGACTACGCGGAGAAGAAGTACGGCTACCGCCCCAAGGGTTCCCATCCCTATCTCGACAAGGACGGCCGCCCCTTCGACGACCGCGAGGGCGTGGGCCGCGTGGACGCCGACGCGTTCCCGTACACCCCGGCGCCGAAGGCGGGCGAGAAGAAGGTCCCGTCCTGGCTCAACGACCCCACGATGTACCACAACCGGGGCGATTCGACGTTCGCCGGGGAGAGCGCGGAGTACGGAGACTTCTCCGGCCTCGACGACCTGTGGACCGAACGGCCCGAGGTCGTCGACGGCATGGCGGAGATCTACCGGAAGTGGGTCCGCGACTTCGACATCGACGGCTTCCGCATCGACACCGTCAAACACGTCGACCTGGACTTCTGGACCGAGTGGGCCACCGCGCTCGACGCCTACGCGGCGAAGCGCGGCCGGGACGACTTCTTCATGTTCGGCGAGGTCTTCTCCGCCGACACGACCGTCACCTCGCCGTACGTGACGCGCGGGCGGCTCGACTCCACCCTCGACTTCCCCCTCCAGGACGCGGCGCGCGCCTATGTCTCGCAGGGCGCCTCCGCAGACCGGCTGGCGAAGGTCTTCGGGGAGGACTACCGCTACACCACCGACAAGGCCAACGCCTACGAACAGGTGTCCTTCCTCGGCAACCACGACATGGGCCGCATCGGCACCTTCCTCAAGCAGGACAACCCGGCGGCCGACGACGCCGAACTGGTGAAGCGCGCCCGGCTCGCCAACGAGCTGATGTTCTTCTCACGCGGCAACCCGGTGGTCTACTACGGCGACGAGCAGGGCTTCACCGGCGCCGGCGGCGACAAGGACGCCCGCCAGAGCCTCTTCGCCTCCACGACCCCCGACTATCTGGACGACGACCAGCTCGGCACCGACCGGACGCACGCGGCCGACGCGTACGACCCCACCCACCCGCTCTACCGGTCCATCGCCGCACTGTCGAAGCTCACCAAGCGGCACCCCGCCCTGCGGGACGGCGTACAGACCGAGCGCCATGCGGCGGACTCCGTGTACGCCTTCTCCCGCACCGACGTGAGGAAGCGGGACGAGTACGTCGTCGCCGTGAACAACGCCACGACGGCCAGGACGGTGAAGGTGCCGACCGGATCGGCCGACACCGACTTCCGCGCCCTGTACGGCGGTTCGGGGACGGGCGGCGCGGTACGCAGCGGCGCCGACGCGGCAATCGACATCACCGTTCCGGCGCTGTCGTCGCTCGTGCTGCGGGCCGCCGAACCGCTCGCGCCGCCCGCCGCCCGGCCGTCGGTCACCCTGACCGCGCCGGCGGCCGGCGCCACCGGCACCGTCGAGATCGGCGCGGACGTCGACGGCGGGCAGCTCAACCGCGTGGTCTTCGCCGCCCAGACCGGCGACGGCAAGTGGCGCACCCTCGGGAGCGCCGACCACGCCCCGTACAAGGTCACGCAGTTCGTGGACGCGCCCGCCGGAACTCCCCTGCGCTACAAGGCCGTCGTGGTCGACAGCCGGGGCCGTACCGCCTCCGACCTCGCCTCGTCGGTCGCCGGACAGGCGCCGGCGCCCGAGCCGCCCACGGCCGTGGAACGTGAGCACGCGATCGTGCACTACCGGCGCGCCGACGGGACGTACGACGGCTGGCGGCTCAGGTCCGGTGACACGACGGCGGAGTTCACCGGGCGGGACGCGTACGGCGCGTTCGCGTGGGTCGAGGTGCCCGACGGCGCGTCGGCCGTCCCGTACACCGTCGTCAAGGACGGCACGGCGGACGGTCCCGAACGCACCGTCGACCTGGCGAAGACCGGTGAGGTCTGGATCGAGGAGGGGGAGGCAGGCCAGAGCGAGAGCGCCCCCGACGGCGCGTATCCGCCGCAGGACAGGACCAAGGCCGTCCTGCACTACCAGCGGGCCGACTCCGACTACGACGGCTGGGGCCTGCACACCTGGACCGGCGCCAAGGACCCGACCGACTGGGCCAAACCCCTGACGCCGGTGAGGGAGGACGCGTACGGAGTGACGTACGAGGTGCCGCTCGCCGAGGGCGCCACCTCACTGAGCTACATCCTGCACAAGGGCGACGAGAAGGACCTGCCGGCCGACCAGTCGCTCGACCTGGCGACGTACGGCAACGAGGTCTGGCTGCTGGGCGGCCGGCCCGGCTATCTGCTGCCGACCACCGGAGCCGTACCCGCACCGGATCTCGGCAGGGCCGAGGCGCAGTGGATCGACCGCGACACCGTCGTCTGGAAGGTGAAGGCCACCGAGGCCACCAGCCAGCAGCTCGTGTACGCGCCGGAGGGCGGCATCACCGTCGAGAACGGCGCGCTGTCCAAGGAGGGGCAGTGGCTGCGGCTCGCACCGGGGACGCTGACGGACGAGCAGAAGGCCGCGTATCCCCATCTCAAGGACTTTCCGGCCTTCACCGTCGACCCGCGTGACCGGGACCGGGTGAAGGAGTCGCTGCGAGGACAGCTCGTCGCCACCCAGCGAGCCGCCAACGGGGCGCTGCTGGAGGCGACCGGCGTACAGATCCCGGGCGTCCTCGACGACCTGTACGCCGGCGACGCCACCCGCGCAGCGCTCGGCCCCGTCTTCCGGGACGGCCGGCCCACGCTGTCGGTATGGGCGCCCACCGCCAGGCGCGTCGCGCTCGAACTCGACGGCAGGCGCGTGCCCATGCGACGCGACGACCGCAGCGGCGTGTGGTCCGTACGGGGCGACAGGAGCTGGACGGGCAAGCCGTACCGGTACGTGGTCGACGTCTGGGCGCCGAGCGTGCGCAAGGTCGTCAGCAACAAGGTCACCGACCCGTACTCGACCGCCCTGACCACCGACTCGGCACACAGCCTCGCCGTCGACCTCCGCGATCCGGAGCTCGCGCCCCGGGGCTGGTCGACCCTGAGGAAGCCGGCGGCCGTCCCGGCGCGCGACGCGCGGATCCAGGAGCTGCACGTCCGCGACTTCTCGATCGCCGACCGCACGTCGGACCACCCCGGCCGCTACCTCGCCTTCACCGACACCGGGTCGAAGGGAATGAAGCACCTCGCCGACCTGGCCGACGCCGGCACCAACTACCTCCATCTGCTGCCCGCCTTCGACATCGGCACGATCCCCGAGAAACCGTCCGACCAGCAGGAACCGGCCTGCGACCTGTCCGTGTACGCCCCCGACTCCGACGAGCAGCAGGCGTGTGTCGCGAAGGCGGCGGCGAAGGACGGCTTCAACTGGGGCTACGACCCGCTGCACTACACGGTGCCCGAGGGCTCGTACGCCAGTGACCCCGAGGGCACCCGGCGCACCGTGGAGTTCCGGCGGATGGTGCAGGGCATCAACGGCACCGGCCTGCGGACGGTGATGGACGTCGTCTACAACCACACCGTGGCGAGCGGCCAGGACCCCAAGTCCGTACTGGACCGGATCGTCCCCGGCTACTACCAGCGGCTGCTCGACGACGGCACCGTGGCGACGTCCACCTGCTGCGCCAACACCGCGCCCGAGAACGCCATGATGGGCAAGATCGTGGTGGACTCGGTCGTCACCTGGGCGAAGGAGTACAAGGTCGACGGGTTCCGTTTCGACCTGATGGGCCATCACCCCAAGGCCAACATCCTCGCCGTGCGGAAAGCGTTGGACGCCCTGACCGTCGCCAGGGACGGGGTCGACGGGAAGTCGGTCCTCCTCTACGGCGAGGGCTGGGACTTCGGCGAGATCGCCGGTGACGCGCGCTTCGTCCAGGCCACCCAGAAGAACATGGCGGGCACGGGCATCGCGACCTTCTCCGACCGGGCACGCGACGCGGTACGCGGCGGCGGGCCCTTCGACGAGGACCCCGGGGTCCAGGGCTTCGCCTCCGGACTCTTCACCGACCCCAACACCTCGGCGGCGAACGGCGGTCCGGCCGAACAGCGGGCCAGACTGCTGCACTACCAGGACCTGATCAAGGTCGGGCTCACCGGCAATCTCGCCGACTACTCCTTCACCGACAGCGCGGGCCGGACCGTCAAGGGCTCCGAGGTCGACTACAACGGCGCTCCGGCCGGTTACGCCGCCGCGCCCGGCGACGCGCTCGCCTACGCCGACGCCCACGACAACGAGAGCCTCTACGACGCCCTTGCCTTCAAGCTCCCGCGCGCCACACCGGCCGCGGACCGGGCCAGGGCACAGGTGCTCGCCATGGCCACGGCGGCGCTCACCCAGGGGCCCTCGCTCTCGCAGGCGGGCACGGACCTGCTGCGCTCCAAGTCGCTCGACCGCAACTCCTACGACAGCGGCGACTGGTTCAACGCGATCAACTGGGACTGCCGGGACGGCAACGGCTTCGGGCGCGGGCTGCCGCCCGCCGCCGACAACGAGCCCAAGTGGCCCTACGCCAGGCCCCTGTTGGCGACGCCCGGCATCGCCCCCGGCTGCGCGGAGATCTCCGGCGCCTCCGCCGCGTACCGGGACCTGCTGAGAATCCGCACCACGGAGCCCGCCTTCCGCCTCCCCTCCACGGGCGCCGTCCAGTCCGCGCTGTCGTTCCCGCTCTCCGGGCCCGACGAGACGCCGGGCGTCATCACGATGCGCCTCGACGAGCTGGTGGTGGTCCTCAACGCCACGCCGGACACCACGCGCCAGCGGGTCGACGCGCTCGCCGGCCGGGCGTACGGGCTGCACCCGGTACAGGCGGGCGGCGCGGACAGCACGGTCAAGAGGGCGGCGTACGAGCGGAGTTCGGGCACCTTCGAGGTACCCGCCCGGACGGTGGCGGTCTTCCGGGCCGCCGCCTGAGACCCGTGTCGACGGCCCCCCACCCGGCGACGGCTGGTGGGGGGCCATCGGCCGTTCCCGTCAACGCGTCTTCCATGCGCGGGAGTTGCCCGAACTTGTTGCGGGCTCCCGCGAGGCGTGAACGCCGGTGGACGGGTAATCCGGTAGGCATGACGTCCACCGACGTGAAACCAGAACCCGAACAGAGTCAGGGCAGGACGCGCGGGTCTCGTGGGTCGAGAGTGCCCTGGTGGATCAAGCTGCCCGCCGCCCTCGTGGCGCTTGTCGTGCTGCTCGGGATCGGCAGCCGGCTCGATCTCGTACCCGGCTTCGACGACGTCTTCGGCGAGAAGACGGAGGACCGCACCGGGCCGACCCTCCTCAAGTCCATCCAGGACCTCAGCCGGTACCAGGCGGCGTCCGGGAACTTCCAGGTGGTGGTGGACCTGGAGAAGGACGCCAAGTTCCTCCCCGACACCATCAAGGGGAGCCGCACCCTCTACGTGGGCGCCGGGAGCGTCGGGTCGTACGTGGACCTCGGCGGGATCGGCGACGAGAACGTCAAGGTCAACGAGGAGCGGACGACCGCGACCCTGCGGCTGCCGCACGCCCGGCTCGGCAAGGCCACGCTGGACGCGGACCGTTCGTACGCCGTCTCCAAGCAGCGCGGGCTGCTCGACCGGCTCGGTGACTTCTTCTCCGACAACCCGGCCGACGAGCGCGCCGTCAACAAGCTCGCCGCCCAGCACATCCAGGACGCGGCGAAGGACAGCGGACTGACGGAGCGGGCCGAGAAGAACACCACCAGCATGCTGCAAGGGCTGCTCACCTCGCTCGGCTTCAAGGAAGTGACCGTGGTCTACGGCGCGGCGTCGGGCTGACCGGCACGGCCCGGGGCCCTGGTGCCGGGGCGCTGGGCTATGCCGTCCGCGCGGCGGGCAGCGGCGTCGCCGGGACCGGCGCCGCTGCCGGCGCCGGTGTCCGCACCGCCGGCAGTGACGCGCCCAGGTCCGTCAGACGGGCGAGGAGATCGGCGAACGGCCCGCCCGGCGGCTCGTCGGCGAGGACCGGCAGCAGAATGCCCGCCATCTCCTCGTCGTACGCCGCGCTCACCGCCGCCAGCGCGGCGAAGTCGTGCACGAGCTGCAACTCCAGCTCACCGCGTGGGATCCGGCGGCCGTCCAGCCACAGCAGCGCCGTCGACTCGGCGAGCGAGACCCAGGAACGCACGACCAGTTCCAGCCGGGGCGGCGGCGACTGGATCGAGAGATGGGCGAGGATCTGCTCGTACGCGGCCTGCCGCACCTCGTCGATCATGGCGTTGGCGGTGGACGAACCGACGGCGGGACCGCCGCGCATCAGCGCGAAGAAGCCGGGGCCGTGCTCGTCCACGAAGTCGAAGAAGCGCGTCATGACGCGCAGGAGCCGGGCGCCGAGCGGCCCTTCGCGCGGTTCGACGAAGCGCTCGGCGAGTTCGTCGGCGGCCCGCCGCAACGCGGCCTCGTACAGCGACTGCTTGCCCGGGAAGTAGTGGTAGACGAGCGGCCGGGAGATACCGGCGGCCGCCGCGATCTCGTCGATGGAGACATGATCGGGCGAGCGGTGGCTGAACAGTTCCAGCGCGACACCGATCAGTTGCTGGCGTCGCTCTTCGACGCCCATTCTGCGTCGGACCCCGGTCGTCATATGAACAGCCTAACCGTCGGTGGCGGAAGCCTGTCGGTTACGCTCGCCGACCATGAGCGCATCTGACCAGGAGAAGGTCACCGAAACGCCTGAATCGGAGGCGGAGTCCGGGGCCACGGGGGAACCGGTTGGGAACGCGGCGGGGGCGCCGGAGTCCGGGACGGCGACAGCCGTACGGGAGTCGCGGGAGAAGCGGGAGACGGAACTCCCGGAGGACGACGCCGATCCCGGGGAAGCCGACGACGACGGTGAGGACGGCCACGACAGCCACGACGGGAAGGACGGGGACGGCGACTTCGAGGACGCGGACGGCGAGGACGGCCACGACGAGGACGACGGGGACGACGACCACGAGGACCATGAGGACCACGAGGACGACGACAGTGCCCTCACCCCACGCCAGGCCCGCCGTCTCCGCGTCGCCGTCGCCTCCATCCTGCTGGTCGCGATGGCGGGACTGCTGGCCGTACGGCTCGCCAACCGCGGCACGGTCCTCGTCGTCGGCCTCTACGGTTTCGCCATGATCCTCTGCGGCGTCGTCATCGAACTCAGCCGGCACGGCCGCACCCGTCTCGCCACCTGGCTGCTCGGCGCCGGTCTCGCGGCGACGCTGGCCACGGACTGGCTGCTCCTGCCCTGAGCCGCGCCCCGGCGCTCAACGCAGCGCGCCCACCCGCCTGCCGTCGTCCAGCAGCCCGTCCAGCTCCGCCCGGTCACCGGGCTTCGCCCGTACGGCGAGCACCCGCCCCCGCGCGTCACCCGTGACACCGCCCGTCGTACGGACCGACCGGAACCCCTCACTGCCGGCGGCCAGTACGTACCACCGGCCGCCGCGCGACTTCCACAGCACACCCGCGAGCACGGAGGGCTCCAGCGCGCCGCACGCCGAGGAGTTCTCGGCCCGCGCGGCGATCGCGCCCGGCCGGGGCGTCCCGGACCCGGCCGACGGCGGCTGGAACTGCGCCAGCACCCTGTTCTCCGTGCCCCGCCACGTCTCCGCCCGGGTGCAGACCCACCTCGCGCCGCCGTTGGACTCGGGCAGGCTCTGGCTCGCGTACTGCCAGGAGTTCACCGTCCGCACCCCGTGCGAGCGCACCGAGGGCAGCAGACACGCCGTCCGCGCCCAGTCGGCCCGCGCCGCGCCGCCCGACACGTCGACGGGCGCCGAGGGAGGTCCCGACGTCAGCCGCGCGGGCGTGAGTTCGCCGAGGTCCGACAGCAGCCGGACCGGTCCCGCGCCCGCCGTCCCGTCCGCCTTCCTCCCACTCACCTCCAGCACGTCCCACGCCCCGCACTCCGGCTTCTCGCCCGGTGCCGGCAGGGGATCGGTCACCCCGTCCGCACCGCGCCGCAGCGCCCGCGCGTCCCCCTGCGGGTCGAGCAGATCGCGCACGGAGGTCGCCTCCACCCAGGGCGCGGTCAGATAGCGGACGTTGCCGTCCGTGCGCGCGGCGACCAGGGCGTACGTGGCGGGGGCCGCGCCCGGCGCGGTGTCGGCCGCCGCCCCGTCGACCCGGGCGAAGTCCAGCGCCACGGGGCCGGTGCCGGTACGGGGTTCGGCGTACCGGGCGATGCGCAGCCCGTCGTACAGCAGCACCACCCGTGCCCGGTCGACCTCGCCCGCGTACAGCAACTGCGCCGGTCCCATGGGCGGTCCCACCGGTGTGGCGGGCGTCGAGGAGACCCGCACCGACCCGCCCGGTCTGGCCCAGACCGCGAGCGCCCGGCGCAGCAGCGGCCGGTCGTCGGCCAGCGCGCCGCGCGTGGGCCACACGGAGAAGTCGGTACGGGCGGAGGCACGCCACGCGTCCTGCGGGACACGCAGGAGCTTCGCCGGATCCAGGGCGGCCTCGGCGGCCGAGTTGCGGGCGTACGACGGGGCGGCGGCGCCGTTCGCGCCCCACCCGTCGCCGGGCAGCCCGAGCAGCGCGCCGCAGACGGCCACGGCGGCGACGCCCGCGACCGCCGCGCGCGCGTGCTGGCGGCGGCGCAGCAGATCGGTGGGGCGGGCCTGGAGCGAACAGGGGTCGTACTCGGGGGACTCCAGCAGCGCCTCGCCCTCCGTACCGATGCCGTCGGCCTCCGCGAGCGCCGCGTGCGGGTCGTCCACCCCGGAGGCGGCGAGCAGCCGGCGTACGTCCGGGTCGGGCAGCCGTTCCAGGCCCCTCAGTACGAAGGCGGCCCGGGCGCCTGCGGAGAGCGCCGACAGGCGCCGGTCGAGGGCGAGTTCGTCGGCGCCGCCGGAGCGCGGGAAGAGCCGCAGACCCCACACGTGCGGCAGCAGGGGCGGCACTTGGGCGCGCCGGGGCCACGCCGCGCGGCGCAACGGCCGCCCCGCGTCGAGCGCCTGCCGCAGCACCCGGGAGCGCACGTACGTGTACCCGTTGTCGGTCGTCGCCGCGGTGCGGTTGCGCGGCAGGGAGCGCTGGACGACGGCGTGCGCGGTCAGCACGCGGCGGTTGCGCCCGAGGGCCGGGGGCAGCACGAGATAGGCGAGCCGCGCCAGCCGCGGATAGTGCTCGACGAGGGCCGCCTCGGCCTGTTCCACGTCGATGGGCGCGGGAGTGGGGCCGGGCTTGGTGGCGGCGGCGGGGGCGGAGGCCGTGGCGGCGTCGGGTGGAGGCACATTCAGCAGAACGAGCGATCCCCCGGATGGTCACCCGGACCGTTCGCAACTCCCTTGCCGCGTGGGCGAATTCAGGACGGCACGCGCCCGCTGCCCACCCCCCCGGCCCGTTCACGCCCCGACGGGGGCTACTTGCCGTCCGCGCTCCCGCCCGAGAGCGCCCAGCCGCTGAACTCGACCGTGCCCCGCAGCCCGCTCCCGCCGTTCGTCGCGCTCATGAACAGGCCCACGTCCTGGACACCGGCCGCGCCCGGCACCGGCACCGTGGCGACCGTCCGCCACGTCGCCCCGTCGTCCGTCGAGAACGAGCCGGTGAACCCGCCGCCCGACCGCGCCAGCCGGAGCAGCACCGGCGCGGTGACCCCGCCGACGAGCCGGTTGGTGTCGAGCGTGCCGTCGCCCGTCGCGTCGTACGAGAGCACCACCCCGTTGGACGGTGTCACGGCCAGGTTGACGACACCCGGTGAGCCCGGCGTCGGCAGGCTGTCGCGGACGATGACGCCCGCCCGGGCCCACGGCCCGGTGTTCTCCTGCGAGTCCACCCGCACCGTCGCGCTCACGCCCTCCCCGAACGCCCCTTCCACGAAGGCCGTGCCGAACTGCGCCGTGGCCCGCCACAGGTCCTGGCCGCCGCCGTTGATCGCGAGGCGGTCGCCGAACTGTCCGAAGACCGCCCCGTTGTTGCTGTAGGTGCGCCGGCCGGGGGCCAGCGGCCCCGCGACGTACACGGCACCCCGCTGGAGGCTCCGCACGCGCTCCTCGCCGCTCGGGCCGTACTCCAGGGTCAGTTCGTAGGGCAGCGGGCGCAGCGGCACCGTGAGCGGGTCCGCCGGTGCCGTGACGGACCAGGAGACGGAGCCGGTGCCGGCCGGGGCGACGGCGGACAGCCGGGTCGGGCCGTCCGGCCGGGCGTCCGGTCCGGTCAGGGCGAAGTCGACGGGGCCGGTGGCGCGCAGCCCGTTGACGTTCCTGAAGTCCGCCGTCACCGTGCCCCTGCCGCCGGGCGCGAGGGCGACCGGGTCGCTGGTGACGGTGACGGTGCCCTGGTACGGGGCGGTGGCCAGGGTGTCCCGTACGCGCAGGGCCGTCCGGTACGCGTCCCCGGTCGCCCGCACCGGATAGCTCGCGCGCCCCCGGGTCCACGCCTCCTCGTCCACGTACCAGTCGAAGGCTTTCGGCTCCCGCCCGGCGGCCAGCGCGTCGGCCAGTTCGTCCAGATACGCCCGCCACTGCGGCAGATGGACATCGGCGAGCAGGCCCTGCCAGTCGCGGTTGGCGTAGTTGCTCAGATACCCGGCCGCCGACCTGTCCGCCCAGGTGGTGATCAGCGTGCGCGCCGTCCACTCCAGGGTGGTGGCCTCCTCGGGGCCGGTCGCGAACCGTTTGGCGTCCTCCAGCCACGGCCCGAGCAGGAAGGAACGGTGGCACCCCAGCACCGTGTCGCTCAGCCGCATCAGCCTCAGCCACAGCGCGGCCAGCGCGCGGAACGTCGCGACGTCGCCTCCCTGGAAGGCGCCGCGCAGCTGCGGCAGCAGCAGCCGGGAACGGTTGGCGAGCGCCTGCCGGGCCAGCTCCGTCACGTCGTACCGGTACGCGTCCGAGCCGCGCAGCCCCTCGCGTACGTCGAGCAGGGAGCCGAAGGCCTTGTCGAACGCGGCGATGTCGTAGGCCGTCCCCACGGAGGAGGTGAGGGAGGGGCGGCGCGAGAAGAGGGAGTCGACGGGGCGGCCGTCGCTGGTCGTCAGCCGGTACGCGGTCGCGGCGAGCACGGCGAAGGCGTCCCGGGCGGCGCTGTCCTCGCCGCCGTAGCGCAGATCGGCGTACGACCGGAACCAGCCGGCGTGGTCGACCGCCTCCTTCCGCCAGGCCAGTTCGCTGAAGAGCTCGAAGGCGGCCGGGTCGCGCTCGGCGGCCTCCGGCATGTACGCCGTTCCCACGAGCGCGCTGTCCGGTTTGTCGCGCCAGAGCGTGAACCGCTCCGTCCAGCGGTCGGAGTTGGCGCCCAGCGTGGTGCGCCCGCCGAAGTTCGGGATGGTGCCGAAGGCGTACGGTGTGCCGCCCCAGTCCCGCTCGCGGTCGGTCACCGAGTCCAGGTCGGAGAGACCGTCGACGATCAGCACCCGGTCCCTGTCGATGGCGTCGAGCAGGGCGGGCACGGGGTTGGACTGCCAGCCGAGGATCACCCAGGTCGCGCCGGGGCGCGCGGTGTGCAGGGACTTCTCGACGGCGCGGGCCGCGTCCGCCACCGGTACGTCACCGGCGTCGCCGCCCTCGTGCAGCAGATCCATCTTGAAGTGGTCCACCTCGCCGAAGAGGTCGCCCTGGTGCCGGTAGAAGGCGGCGGCGACCTCGGCGAAGACCGGGGTGCGCGGGTCGAGCCAGTCGGGGCGCGGCAGCCCGTTCCAGCTGCCCTGGGGCACGGTCCTGGCGCCCGGGTTGCGGGCCGCGAAGCCGTCCGGGACGGTGCCGAAGTAGCCCGGGAGCACGGGGGCCATGCCCAGCTCGCGCATCCGGTCGGTGATCCGCCGGCCGAGCGCGGCGCGCAGTGCGATCAGCTCGGGGGAGAGCGGGCCGCCGTACTCGCTCATGTTCTGCAGCAGCCACCACGGCTGGTGGGAGGGGGCCGGGAGCCAGGTGCGGGCCTCGGTGTCGGAGTAGCCGAAGCCGGTCAGCAGCCGGTGGTAGACGGCCTCCTGGCCGGTGGTGACGAGGACCTCGTTGCAGCCGTGCAGGGCGAGCACGTCGAGCAGGCGCTCCCAGCGGGGCCAGTCGGCGTACGGCGCGGTGTACCCGTCGTGGGTGTCGTTGAAGGCGAACCGGTGCCGTACGGTCGCCGAGCGCTCCAGCGGGCGGCCGGGCGCGGGCAGGGTCGCGGGCAGGTCGAGTTGGCTGCCCGACCAGCTGATGTGGGCGCCGCACACGTACTTCAGATACCAGTGCACGCCGGTGAGCAGGACGCCCGCGTCGGTGCCCGACACCTCGACGCGGCCCGGGGACCCGGCGACCCGGAACCGCTCAGGGCCGCCGACCACCCGGAGGCGGAACTGGTCCGCGTGGCGCGGGAGCAGGCGGCCGAGCGCGGCACGTGCGGTGGCGAGCGCGGCGGCCGGGTCGCGGGGAGCGGCGCCGGAGCCGGACGTGGAGTCGCCGGACGCGGAGGCGCGGGGCGCGGCGGAGGCGGCCACGGCCGACGCCAGGCCGACGGCCGCCCCGATCACCCCGGCGCCGGCCAGCACCGCCCGTCGGGAGGGAGAAGCAGGAGAGGCGGGAGAGGCGAGAGAGGCTGGAGAGGCGGGAGGGGTGGGACTCGGCAGCTCGGTCATCAGCGGTCCTCAGTCCTCGGTTACCGGTTGTAGCCACGGGTGTGACAAAAGGTGCATGTGGAGCGCACGTTAATGACGGGGAAGGGGGGTCGGCAACGATGTGATGCGTCGTTCACTCGCGCGGGGGCTTGTGGAGAGGGCACGATGGCCGAATGCGTACCGACCGACCCCGAGCGGCACTGGTGGTGCCGGCCCTGGCCCTGGCTCTGCTGAGCGGCTGCGGCGCGAATGACGACGAGGCCCCCGAGGTGCCGAAGACGGCGACCGGGAGCCTCGAACAGCTGGCCGAGAAGGCCAAGTGCGACCCGAACGTGCAGACCGACGCGGAGGAGCTGCGTCAGGCCAACTGCAAGACGGGTTACGGCAGATACATCCTCACCACGTTCTCGACCGACCGCGGTCTGCGCGAGTGGATCAACGAGGCCAACGACTACGGCGGTTCGTATCTCGTCGGCAGGAAGTGGGTCGCCAGCGGCGACGCGAAGGTGGTCGAGTCGCTGCGCGGACGGCTGGGCGGAACGGTCGAGACCGCTCCCGAGCACCACTCGGGGGGCGGCGGCGAGGACGGCGGGAGCGGCACCGGCGGCCATGGAGCCGACGGCGGGCACGACACCGGCGGCCACGACACGGAGGGTCACGACTCCGGGGGCCACTCGGGCCACCCCACGAAGAGCTGACGACAGCAGGCGCCGGACGGGCTGAGCTCAGCCC
>NZ_JBHXRM010000047.1:0-64881 GCF_042716895.1 Streptomyces sp. NPDC058653
CGCCTCCTCACCGCCGCCCTGCGCGCCCTCCTCGTCCTGACCCTCCTCTGCGGGCTGGTCTACCCCCTCGCCGTCCTCGGCATCGGCCAGGCAGCGTTCAACCACCAGGCCAACGGCTCCGAGATCACCTCCGACGGCAGAGTCGCCGGCTCCTCCCTCATCGGCCAGCGCTACGACCTCCCCCTCAAGGACGGCCAGGAGACCCCCGAACCCGACCTCAGATGGTTCCAGCCCCGCCCCTCCAACGGACTGGGCACCAACACCGTCAACACCCAGTACAGACTCCTCCTCTCCGGCGCCACCAACCGCGCCGGCGACAACGAGGAACTCATCCACTGGATCAAGGACGCCAAAGCCGCCGTCATCAGGGACAACACCACCAACGGCCACAGAATCAAACCCTCCGACGTCCCCCCCGACGCCGTCACCTCCTCCGGCTCCGGCCTCGACCCCCACATCTCCCCCCAATACGCACACATCCAGATCCACCGCATCGCCGAACTCAACAACCTCCACGTCACACAAGTACAGAAACTCGTCGACGACCACACAGACGGCCGCATCCTCGGCTTCATCGGCGAACCACACGTCAACGTCCTCCAACTCAACATCGCGCTGAAGGCACTTGAGCGGAAGTGAGTGAGGGCGGGGGCTCGCCGGGCCCGTTCGCACGTGTGACGCCCGCCTGATCGGCGGGCGTCACACGGGTCGGGACCGGCCGGGGGCCGACCGGTCAGAAGGGCAGCCGACCGCGGGTACGGCGTCCCGCGGAACCGCTGCGGCCGACCGCGCGGGAACTGCTGCTGAAGGGCTTGCGCAGAAGCCTGCCGAGTCGGCCGGGGGCCTTGCCCGCGACCTGTCCGCCGGTTCCCAGCGTGCGCTGTGCGCCGCGCTGTGGATGGTGTGAGAGGCGGGGGAGCAGGAAGGCGAGCACCAGGATTACTGCGCAGACGACGATGACGCCGACGATCATCATGTGCGGCCTCCTTATGTTGCGTTCATGGCCTTCGGCGCCGAGCGCCGACGTGATGCGGGTACCCCGGGGTTGTCCGCGTACGCGCTGTGTGACGGCCTCCTCACCACGGACCGTCGAAGAGCCGGTCACACGGCGCGATGGCCCCGGCGGCGGTGGCCGGTTACTCTGCATCTCCGTTGACGCGTCGGTCCGTTGACCGACTCGATCGATCGACCGAACCGGTTATCCGCCGCGGGGGGCAGGGGATGCGGCGAGCGCTGCTGCTGTTCGTCTTCACGGGACTGCTGGTGCTGTCGTCGCTCGGCGCGGCCGACACGGCCTCGGCCGCCCGGGCTTCGGCTCCGACCGCCGGACCGGGGGCCCAGGACAGCTGTCTGTCGGGGCAGTTGACGACCGCGCGGGTCGCCACCTCGGTGCGCCTCAAGCACGACGGCGAGGACTACACGAAGGCCGAGAGCGATCTCGTGGTCCAGGTGCCGAAGACCTGGAAGCTCGCGCGGAATCTGCTGCTGAACGGGGACACCGAGCGCTACCGCTCCGCCATGCGGTGTGTGCTGCGCTACCCGGACGACCCCTATCCGTACCGCGACACGGAGGCGCGCCCCTGGCCGCCGAAGGTGACCGTCGAGGCGAAGTGGATCACCGTTCGGCACCGGGCCGTCACCTACGTGGACGACCGGCGCGACCGGGACTTCGGACCCTGGCGCATCACCGTCGGCAAGCGTTTCTGGACGCTGGCGCTGGTGCATCCGCCCGCCCTCGGCAAGGCGTGGTGGCGGGAGATCACGGTCGACCTCGGCGGGCGCTCCGCCCGCACCATGTCCCCGACCCCGACCAAGGGGTCCGCCACCCGGCTGACCTGGGTCCGGGCCGAGGCCGGTGGCAGGCCGCCCGAGGTGCGGATCGGGGTGCAGCCGCCGGCGACGAAGGCCCTGATCACGGGGTGGGGCCAGAAGCCCTGGTATCTGCTGACGTCCGCGGCCTGGCTGACCTGGGAAGTCGCGGCCTTCCTCGTCCTGTTGCCGCTGGTGCGCATGCTGCGCCGTAGCCCCGCGTCGTCTCCGGAGACACCCGCCGAGGAGGCCACCCGGCGCGATCTCCTGCTCTGGGCGTACGTCTCGTTCGCGGTGGCCCTGATCTACGAACTCGACGACATGGTCCCGAGCTTCGCCGGCGACTACGGCGTACTGCCGTGGTGGCCGGAGTACCGGACCGCCATCCACTTCGGGCTCGCCGCGTGCGGCGGCGCGGCCTTCTGTCTCTTCGGCCTGTACGGCCTGGTGGGCAGGGACCGGATCGTCGCCGTGTCGACCGTCCTGGTCGCCGGGGCGTATCCGGTGGTCGTGGCGGGCGCGCCCCGGTGGTTCGGGCTGCCCGCCGGTTTCTGGCTCGACGAGAACGACCTCACGGACGTCGAACTGCTCCGTGACACCGGCGGGTTCCTCTGGCTCGCCCTCGCGTGCTCCTGTGTCGCCTTCGTCTGGCTGGTCGGCACCGTACTGGCGGTGCGGCGGCTGCGCGGCGGGCCGGTTCAGCTGACCGGGACGCCCCCACGGGGCCGGCCCCTCTGGTGGACGCCGGCTCTCTGCGCCGTCATCGCGCTCGCCGTCGTGGCTCTCGCCGTATGGGCCAATCAGAACGCCTGGGAGCAGGAGTCCTGGCTGAGCGCCGGGCCGGGCGACGACTTCTACGACCGCTGGCATCTGGCGCACCTCTACAACTCGCTGGCCTGGTTCCCCTCCAACTGGCCGGATGTGTTCTCCGTGTGGGCGGCCTGGTTCATCCGCAACGGAGTGCTCCTCGCCGTACTCGCCGCCCGGTCCAAGGCCCCCGGAGCCTCCCCGGTCTCGCCGCCCCCGCCGGAGACGCTGGTCCTCACGGTGCTGTTCGTGACGGTGGTGGTGCCGATTCCCGGCTGGTACGTGGGTGTGCCGGCCTATCTGCTCGACCTGCCGCCGGTCCTGCTCGCCGGATACCTCCTCCTCTCCCTGGGGCGCCGCCGGTCGGTGCTGTCCCAGGAGCTGATACCGGGGACGCCTCTGCGCGAGGTGATACGGGAGCCGGACCGCCAGTGGCTGATCGACTCCGCGCGCAAGTACCGCGATCTCCATCTACAACTGCGCCGCTGGGAACAGGGCGACCAGGAGGGGGAGCGCACCGAACTGGAGGTGAGACTCGACGACCTGCACCGCTGGAACCCCGGCGACGCGACCTCCCCGCACGCCGGAAAGGCGCTGCCGGACTCGGTGGACGCGATAGAACTCGTCCTGGCGTGGGGTCCTCGCGACACCTGGTGGCGCAACGCCTGCCGGGCCGCGTTCTTCGCCGCGGTCGTCGCGCTGCCGGCCACCGCGATCTCCTTCTGGGCGAACCATGTGCGCGGGCCGCTCTGGGGCAACGTATCCAGGGACCAGTTCGGGGCGGCCACCCTCGTACAGTCCGTGATCACCACGGAGCTCATCTGGGCGGCGGCGGGTTTCGTCCTCGGCGCGCTGTGGCGCACCCTGCCCGGCCGGCGCGGCCCGGCGAAGGGCCTGGGCCTCTCCCTCGTGTACGCGACCCCGGTCGGCCTCTACTGGATCACCAGCCGGGCGGTCGGACAGCCCTTCGGCACCTGGGCCCTCGATGTCGCGCTGACCCTGCTCATCCTGACGACGACGGGCGTGGCGATGGACATCGACACCTTCCGCAAGGAGGGCCACCACTGGCCCACGAAGGCGGCGCTGCTGCTCTCCATCTACCAACTCCGCACGGCCTCGGTCCAACTGGCCTTCTTCGTGGCCCAGGTGGTGGCGCTGGTGGGAGTCTGGCAGCAGCTGAAGGGCAACGATCCGATGGTCCTGATCGAACCGCAGACCCCGACGGGCGACCAGGGCGGCCCTTCGACGGGCGACCCGCCGTGAGCGGTGATCCGGCGGCCTACAGCCCGAAGGGCCGGCACCGCGTGTGCGGTGCCGGCCCTTCGACGGGCTCATGCGGCAACAGGAGGCCCGTAACGCCCTGTTCAGCTGGTTGTTGGAGCCAGTAGCGATCAGGGGCGGTGCCGGGAGAGAGGTACAGACCACTTGCTCTCTCGGCGTCCGGCGGATCGTGTCAGCGGTGCACAAGATCATGCAACCCCGATTGAGGCGTGCGCGCATCAACGCGTTCATACCACGTCTCACGGACAAGCATGTTGATCACAGCGGGGCCAAGTCCAGCACCGGTCAGAGGTCTCCGCCGCCTTGGAAGTTGACTCTGCGTCGCTTTTTCTTCCGCCGGGCACGCCAGACACGGGCGCATCAATCAGATCTTCGTCCCCTTTCGGATTGGGATTAGCTGCCCGGCTGCTGAGAACATCTGGACAACCACACCGGGCGGCGGCAACTGCCCGTGGTCTGCAACCAGTTGGAGCCAGTAGCAGGTGTCCGGCGGCCGTTCCGGCCGCCGGGCATCACGATCAGGAGATACCGCGTGAACAAGAAACCCCCAGCCGCGTCGTGCGTGGAGAGCGGTGCGCCGGCCCCGCGCCGGCTGTACAGCCCCGAGGCCGTCGTCATCATCGTGATCGTCGTCGTGGCCGCGATCCTGGTCGCGTTCGCGGGCCTGCCCCTCGCCGACGCCCTGCAACTGCTCGCCGGGGCGGGCCTGGTGGCCGTCGTCGTCCTCGCCCTGGGCAGGGCGGGACCCGCGAAGGGGCTCCGGGTCGCCGTACGGGCCCTGCTGACTCCCGGCCCGGCCGCCTGAGGGCGGGCGCGGCCGTGGGGCGCCCGGAGAAGCCCATCGTGACCGACAACAGGGCGTTGCGCGGTCTGGCGCAGTGGCTGCGCGAACAGCGACGACGCGCGGGGCTGAGCTATCGCGACCTCGCACTCCGGGCCGGTGTGCATGCCACCACGCTCCAGCGCACGGCATCGGCGGAGAGCGTCCCGACGCTCTCCGCCGTACGCGCCTACGCCCGCGCCTGCGACGCGTCCCCGGAGGACGCCAAGCTGCTCTGGAAGCGGGCCAGATACGAGGCGACCCGCTCGGCCCGGGGCGGGCGCACCTCGCCCGCCCCGTCGCCGGCGCTGGTACGCGACTTCGCCGATCTGAGCGCGGGGCTGCGGGAGTTGTACGAGAAGGCCGGCTCGCCCTCGCTGCGCACGATGGAGGAGCGGGGCGGGGACTACGGCGCGCTGCCCCGCAGCACGGCCCACCGGATCGTGAACCGGCAGGCGATGCCGCACAACCCCGCCCAGTTCCAGGCCTTCCTCCGCGCGTGCGAGGTCCCGGACGCGGACCGCCGTGCCTGGGAGGACGCGTGGAGCCGCGCCTGGCGCCACCACAAGCAGAGCGAGGGGGAGACGGCGGACACGCTCCACGCGGTCCAGGATCCGCCCCGTACGTCGGACGGTTACTTCAACCCCGTTCCGCTGACGGCGGCCGAGGCGGTGACCCCGGCCGGTCTGCCGCGGCGCGCACGCCAGAACAGCCTCTACGGAGTCAGGGCGGCGGCCTGGTACGAGACGGTCGAGGTCCGCTTCGCCCCACCCCGCTCCCCGGACAAACGGCCCCGGTCCACGCGCACGCC
This sequence comes from Streptomyces sp. NPDC058653, assembly GCF_042716895.1. NCBI lineage: Bacteria > Bacillati > Actinomycetota > Actinomycetes > Kitasatosporales > Streptomycetaceae > Streptomyces > Streptomyces sp. NPDC058653. The sequence continues at coordinate 5,529 of NZ_JBHXRM010000047.1, forward strand.
CACCCGGCAGGTCCAGCCCGCGCGGAACGCGGGCTGACCTGGGCGGTTTCGGTCGGGGGCCGGCTCGGTCGCGGCCCGGTTCGGCTGGATGGCGGGCCTGGTGCGGCCCGTCAGCTATGCGACCACCGGTTCAGACCAGTTGTCGGTCGAAGCTGCTCGCCGTGCACGACGCGCGATGGAGCGAGCCGTTCCGCTGGTCGGCATATCCCCTGAGGCTCTGGAGCCTTGCTGGCCAGCAGCGGGTAATACCAGTGGTCTACTTAGGTTACCGAGCCGTGATACCAGAGGGTTGACCAGTGGTTGGTGCCAGTTCTAGCGTGCTCCGCATCACTTCGCTCGAAATGGCCCGAGGGGGACAAACTCTCATGAACGTTACTTCTCAAGCACGTCGCCGACGCATGGCCGTTCTGGGGGTGGCCGCGGTGGGAGCCCTCCTGGCCGCCGGGTGCGGATCATCGGATTCCGGGGGATCCGGAGGGGCCGGCAGCTCCGCCGTCGGTGACGGGAAGAAGCACGTCGTCGCCCTCCTCCTCCCGGAGAACGCGACCGCCAGGTACGAGGCGCGAGACAAGCCGACGTTCGAGAAGGAGCTCAAGAAGAGCTGTCCCTCCTGCGAACTCCGCTACTACAACGCCGCCGGGGACGCCGGCAAGCAGCTCAGCCAGGCCGAGTCCGCGCTGACCGCGGGCGCGAGCGTGCTGGTGATCGATCCCGTCGACTCCAACGCCGCCGGGGCCGCCGTCGCCAGCGCCCGGCAGCAGGGCGCGAAGGTCATGAGCTACGACCGCGTCATCTACAACGCGGGTGTCGACTACGCGGTGAAGTTCGACAACGTCCAGCAGGGCGCCGTCGGCATGCGGTCGCTGCTCGGCAAGCTGAAGAAGGACGGCAAGACCTCCGGCAACATCGTCATGATGAACGGCGACCCGGTCGACTCGGGCGCCAAGCCCGAGAAGGAGGGCGCGCACAGCGTCATCGACAAGTCCGGGTACACCGTCGCCGCCGAGTACGACACCAAGGGCTGGTCGGCGGCCAACGCGCAGAACCAGATGCAGCAGGCCATCACCAAGCTGGGCGCGGCCAACATCGACGGCGTCTACGCGGGCAACGACGGCATGGCCACCGGTGTCATTGCCGCGCTCAAGAGCGCGGGCGTCAAGCCGATGCCGCCCGTCACGGGTCTGGACACCCAACTCGACGCGATCCAGAACATGGTCGCCGGTGATCTGTACGAGAGCACCTACCTGCCCGTCGAGACCGAGGCGCGGATCGGCGCCCAGGCGGCCGCCGCGCTCGCCAAGGGTGAGAAGCCCGCCGGGGATCTGCTCAACGGCACCGTCGACGACGGCACCAACAAGGTGCCCGCGTATCTGCTCGACTCCATCGCCGTGACCATGGAGAACATGCGGGAGCTGCTGATCGACAGCGGCTATCTGACCGTCGACCAGATCTGCACGGCCGACTACGCGAAGGCATGCGCCAAGGCGGGACTCCGCTAAGTGAACTCCCTCCCCACCAGCGGTGCCGCCCGGCGCGTCGCGGTCGACCTGGGCGGCACCACGGCCCGAGCGGCGCTCGTCGACGCGGACGGCGTGCCGAGCGCCCGGCTCAAGGAGCCCGTCCGGCACGGCGCGGCCCACGAGCAGGTCGCCGATCTGATGACCCGGGTCGCGGCCGGTACGGAAGCGGTCTCTGCGGTCGTCGGCCTGCCCGGACGGGTGGACCACGTCGAGGGCCGGCTGCACGTGGCGCGCAACCTGCCGTCCACCGACCTGGACCGGCTGTCCGCCGCGTACCTCTCCGAGGTCACCGGGCTGGCCGTCGAGCTGGCCGGTGACGCGGAGCTGGCCGCCGTCGGCGAGTCGTACTTCGGCGCCGGGACCACCACCGGGACCACCGCCTACCTCACCCTCTCCACGGGGATCGGCGCGGCGGCGGTCGCCGACGGGCGCGTGCTGTCGGGACGGGTGTCTGGGTTCCAGATCGGCTTCCTGCACCTGCTCGGCGCCGGGCGCCCCATGATCGAGGACCTCGGTTCGGGACAGCGCGTCCTGAAGGCCGCGCGAGAGCTCGGCACGGACGTCGACCACCGCACGCTCACCGAACTCGCCGCCGCGACCGGCATGTCGCCGGTGACGCGGCGGGCCCGTGAGCTGGCGGCCGGCGCGCTCACCGACATCGCCGACGCGGCGGGCGCCGCGGTCTCGCTGCTGTGCCACGTCGTCTCACCCGACGTGCTGGTGGTCGGCGGCGGGCTCGCCCGCGCGGCCGGTGCGGAGCTGCTCGCCGAACTGGACCGCCGTATCCGCTCCGCCACCTCGCACGTCACCTGGGACGTCGAGGTGCGCGCCGCCCGCCGCGGTGACGACGCCGGCCTCGCCGGCGCGGCCGTCTGGCATCTGGCCAGACCTGCCGTCGTCGCCGCGACCGAGCACGCAAGTACGGGGGCTTACCACCGCGGTACGGAGGCCGACCACGGCGGTACAGAAACCGACCACCGCAGTACGGAGACCGAGCGCCCAGGCACGACGGCCGACCGCCCAGGCAGGACGGCCGACCGCCGCAGTACGGAGGCCGACCGTCGCGGCACGGAAACTGACCCCCGCCGTACGGAAACCGACCACCGCAGTACGACGGCCGACCCCCGCCGTGCGGAGGGCGACCACTGCGGTACGGAGGCGTACCACCGCTGTACGACGGCCGACCGTCGCAGCACGACGGCCGGCCGCCGCAGTACGGAGGCCGACCACCCGGGCGCGACGGCCGGCCGCCGCAGTACGGAGGCCGAGCGCCCAGGCACGACGGCCGACCCCCGCCGTACTGAGACCGACCACCCGGGCGCGACGGCCGGCCGCCGCAGTACGGAGGCCGAGCGCCCAGGCACGACGGCCGACCCCCGCCGTACGGAGGCCGACCGTCGCAGTACGGAGACCGACCCCCGCCGTACGGAGACCGACCCCCGCCGTACGGAGACCGGCCGCCCAGGCGCGACGGCCGACCCCCGCCGTACGGAAAGCGGCCGTCCAGGCGCGACGGCCGAGCGCCCAGGCGCCGAACCAGATCACCCCGGTACGAAAGGAGACAGCCGATGACAGCGACCGTCCACAAGGCGGCAAAGAGCCCGCCGCCCGTGCTCGAACTGGAGCACATCAGCAAGAGTTTCGGCGCCGTACAGGCGCTCGGCGACGTCAGCATGAGCGTCGCCGCGGGCGAGGTCGTCGCACTCGTCGGCGACAACGGGGCCGGCAAGTCCACCCTGATCAAGACGGTCTCCGGGGCGCACCCCCGCGACGGCGGCACCATGTCGGTCAACGGCGAGCAGGTCTCCCCGCGCAAGCCCATCGACTCGACGCGCCTCGGCATCGCGACCGTCTACCAGGACCTCGCGCTCTGCGACAACCTCGACATCGTCGCCAACCTCTTCCTCGGCCGCGAGAAGCACCACGGCGGTTTCCTGAACGCGCTCGACATGGAGGAGATCGCCGTCGGGCTCCTCAAACGGCTCTCCGTCAGGATCAAGGACCTGCGTGTCCCCGTCTCGTCGCTCTCGGGCGGGCAGCGCCAGTCGGTCGCCATCGCGCGGTCCCTGCTCGGCGACCCCCGGCTGGTCATCCTCGACGAGCCCACCGCCGCCCTCGGCGTCGAGCAGACCGCCGAGGTGCTCGAACTCATCGAACGGCTGCGCGCCGAGGGACACGCCGTCCTGATGGTGAGCCACAACCTCGCGGACGTCTTCGACGTGGCGGACCGGATCGTCTGTCTGCGGCTCGGACGCAGCGTCAGCGAGTTCCCCGTCGAGGGGACCACCGAGGAACAGGTCGTCGCCGCCATCACGGGCATCGCCGACAGCAGTGCCCACAAGCGCCGGAAGCTGCGCCGCGACCGGGCCCAGGAAGGATGACCGTGACCACCGACACCGCCACCACCGGCCGACCCCAGCGCGGCCTCCTGCCACCCGGCGCACCCTCGGAACCCTCAGGGGGGAACTGGATCCGCGAACGCGTCCAGCGCCTGCGTACCGGCGACTTCGGACCGCTGCCCGTCATCCTCGGCCTGATCGTCATCTCGCTGGTCTTCCAGCTCGCGAACGGTCGCTTCCTCTCGCCGCAGAACCTCTCCAACCTGAGCCTGCAGATCGCCTCGACCGGCGTCATCGCGCTCGGCATCGTCTTCGTCCTGATCATCGGGGAGATCGACCTCTCCGCCGGATCGGTGAGCGGACTCACCTCCGCCACCATGGTCGTCCTGAGCATCAACCACGGGTGGCCACCGGTCCTCGCGATCATCCTGGCCGTCGTGTTCGGCGCGGCCATCGGCCTGTTCCACGGATTCATCTTCACGAAGCTCGGCGTCCCGTCGTTCGTACTGACCCTCGGGGGCCTGCTCGCCTGGCAGGGCGGCCAACTCCTCGTACTGGGCAACCAGGGCACGATCAACATCCCGTACGACGGGACGATCGCCTCCCTCGCCAACACCACCCTCCCCGCGTGGATCGGCTATCCGATCGCCCTCCTCTACGCGGCGGTGTCGTTCGGCAGGGCGTTCCTCGGCACCCGGCGGCGGCGCGAACGCGGGCTCACCGTGCGCCCCCTCACCGGGACCCTGGTGCCCGCCTCCGTGATCACGCTGGTGATCCTCGCGGCGACGGCCGTCTTCCAGCAGTGGCACGGCATACCCCTGTCGCTGATCATCTTCGTCGGGCTCGTGGTGATCGTCGACGTACTGCTGCGCGGGACGACCTTCGGCCGCAAGCTGTTCGCCGTCGGCGGCAACGCCGAGGCGGCCCGCCGCGCGGGCATCCAGGTCGGCACGGTCAAGGTCGTCGCCTTCACCATCGCCTCCTCGCTCGCCGCCTTCGGCGGTGTGCTCGCGGCCTCGCGCCTCTTCGCGGTCAACCAGGCCAGCGGCGGCAGCGACATCCTCCTGAACGCCATCGCCGCGGCGGTCATCGGCGGCACCAGCCTCTTCGGCGGGCGCGGCACCGCCTACTCCGCACTGCTCGGCATGCTCGTCATCGGAGCGGTGTCCAACGGCATGGATCTGCTCAACCAGACCTCCGCCGTCAAATACGTGATCACCGGCGCTGTACTCGTCGTCGCCGTCGTGATCGATTCCCTGGCACGACGAGGAAGGGCGGCTAGCGGCCGATGAGTGTCAACGCGTTTCTGCGACAGGGTTTCATCCCCTTCGAGGAGGGCGTGCTGGACCAGACCGCCCGGCTCACCGAGGTCGCCCCGGTCCTGCGCGAACGCGCGCTCGCCGCGGCGGGCGCCGCCGGCCGGCCCGCCCAGGTCACGTTCATCGGCATCGGCGCGAGCCTCGCGGCGCTGACCGCGCCGGCCGCCCATCTGTCGGCACGCGGCATCCCGAGCGTCCGGCTCAACGCGGCCGAGGCGGGCCCGTTCGACGCCGGCGCCACGCTCGTCGCGCTGTCCCAGTCGGGCCGCAGCCGCGAGACGGTCGACGCGATGCGCGCGGCCCCGGGCCGGGGGCTCGCGGTCGTCAACGTCACCGACTCGCCGATGGCCTCCGCCGTCGACACCGTGCTCACCCTCGGGGACCTGCCCGACAGCCTCGCCTCGACGATCGGGTTCACGGCGTCGGCGATGGCCGTGTCGATGCTCGCCGAGATCTGGACCGACGGCGAACCGTCCGCGTCCTGGCTCACCCTGGGGGAGCGGCTGGCCCGGTTCCTCACCGAGACCGCGCCGCTGACCGAGGAGATCGCGGACCGGCTGTCGGCCTCCTCGGTCGTCGACCTGGTGGCGCCCGCGGACCAGTACGGCGCGGTCGAGGGCGGCGCCCTGCTGCTGCGCGAGGTGGCGCGGGTGCCCGCCGCGTCGTTCGAGACCCGTCAGTATCTGCACGGGCTCATGGAGTCCACCCGCCCCTCGGCCCTGCACATCGTTCTCGACGGTCCCGACGACGGACAGATCGTCCGGGCCCTCGGCTCGCTCGGCCGCCGGATAGTGGAGCTGCGCACCGGCGCTCCCGTCGCCCACGACGAGCGGACGCAGGTGGTGCCGATCGGGACGCAGGGCCCCCTGGAGACACCGATCTTCGTGGCGGCGCTGCTCCAGCGGGTGGCGCTGCGCTCGGCGCGGGCACGGGGGATCGACCCCGACGAGTTCCTGTTCCTCGACACCGGCACCAAGCTCGACGACGACGAGTAGCCGTCGGCTCGGCGGCGACGCGTAGCCGTCGCCGGTCCGGTCCGCCGGACACCCCCGCCGCACCGTGCGGCGGGGCCGCGGAATCCATTCATCACCCCCCATCGCAACGGACACAATCGGTTCTATGTCTACTTCGCCAGCACTGCACCGCAAGGTCGCCCAGCACCTCAGGGAACGGATCGAGTCGGGTGTGATCGCACCCGGTTCGAGGATGCCCTCCGAGCGGGTTCTCGCCAGTCAGTTCGACGTCAGCCGCGTCACCGTGCGCCAGGCGCTGAAGGATCTGGAGGTGGCCGGCCTGGTCACGGTCGTCGCGGGGGCGCGGTGGGTACGCAGGGAGACACCCTCCGCGCCGGCCCCGGTCCGCCCCGGCGGGCCGGACGCCGAGTCGATCGAGGAGGGCGCCACCGGGCTGGTGAGCTTCTCGGACCTCGCCGCCGCGAACGGTCTGACCTCCAGCTCGAAAGTGCTGAAGTGCCTCACCCGGGCTGCGTCGCTCGACGAGGCGGACCTGCTGGGCATCGCGCCGGGCGCGCCCGTGGTCGAACTGGCCCGGCTGCGCTATCTCGACGGCATCCCCACCCTGATCGACTTCTCGCTCATCCCGGAGGGGCCCGCGCCCGGACTGAGCGAACACGACTTCAGGTCCGCCTCCCTGTACTCCACACTCGCCGAGGAGTACGGCCTGCACGCGGTCAGGGCCGACTGCGTCATCGAGGCGCGCGGGGCGACCGCCGAGATCGCCGAGAGGCTCGGCCTCCCCACCGGCGACCCCGTCCTGGAGATCGTCCAGACCACGTTCGACGAGAACCGCCGTGTCGTGCAGTGGTGCCGCAGTGTCTACCGCGGGGACCGCTACCGCTTCCGCGCCGCCCTCGAAGGCCAGGCGGGCCGCGCCCACCACCCCCCGACCGCGGCGGAACCGGCCGGCCGCGGCGCCGCACCCCATCTAGCGAGGTTGTATCCATGAGAGTTTCCGCACGCGGCGCCGTCATCGCCGGCGCCTGGCTGAAGGGCGACATCGAGGTCGAGGACGGACGGCTGGTACGCGCCGGTCTGCCGTCGACCGGCAGGGGGTACGTCCTGCCGGGCCTGGTGGACCTCCAGGTCAACGGGTACGGCGGCGCCGACTTCAACGCCGCGACGGAGGCGGAGTTCGCCCGCGCCCTCGCGGCGCTCGCCCGGGACGGCGTACTCCACGTACAGCCCACCGTCATCACCGACTCCGAGGAGAACGTGGTCCGGCAGCTGCGCGTACTGGACGGGCTCCGCCGGTCGGCGCCGCCCGGCGCGAAGGTCGTCGGCGTGCACGCCGAGGGCCCGTTCCTCTCCCCGCACCACCGCGGGGTGCACCGCCCCGAGTACCTGCGCGACCCCGACCTCGGCATCGTGCGCCGTTTCCTGGACGCCGGGCCGCTGCGCACGATCACCGTCGCGCCCGAACTGCCCGGCGCGCTGGAGCTGATCGCCGGGGCGGCGCGGGAGGGAGTCATCGTGCAGGCCGGGCACTCGGGCGCCGACGCGGCGACGGCGTACGCGGGCTTCGACGCGGGCGCCCGCGCGGTCACGCACCTGTTCAACGGGATGGTCCCCTTCGGCCATCGCGCCCCCGGCATCGCCGGCGCGACCCTCAACCGGGAGGACGTCGCCATCCAGCTCATCGCCGACGACATCCATCTGGCGCGCGAGACCTCGCTGTTCGCCCTCAAGGCCGCCGAGCACCGGATCATGCTCGTCACCGACGCCGCGTCCCCGGCGGGAGCGGGCGACGGTGTCTTCACCGTGGGCGGCTTCACGGTCACGGTGACGGAGGGGGTGCCGCGTCTGCCCGACGGCACTCTCGCCGGCAGTACGGTGACGCTGCTCCAGCAGGTGCGGGGGCTCGTCGAGCACGGCTGGCCCGTCGACCGCGCGGTGAACCTGGCCAGCCGCGCGCCCGCCCGCTTCTACGGGCTCACCGGCGTGGGGGAGCTCACCCTCGGCGGACCGGCCGACCTGATCGTGACCGACGAGAACGTCGACGTCGTACGCGTCCTGATCGACGGTCAGGAGTTCACGGCATGAACCTCATACCCCGCGGGCTGATCGTCTCGCTCACCCCGTCCCCGCTCTCGCCCTGGCAGCACGTGGAGGACATCGCCCGGCTCGCCCACGCAGCGCGGGCCGGCGGCGCCGTCGCCGTGAAGGTGGACGGCCCCGACGCCGTACGCGCGGTGAAGCGCGCCGTCCCCGGCTTCCCCGTACTCGCCGTGAGCATCGACGGCTCGCACGGCGGGGTCGTACGCATCACGCCGACGCTCGCCCACGCGACCGCCCTGGTGGAGGCCGGCGCCGACGTCCTGGAACTGGAGGCCGACTCGGCCGCACGCCGCCAGGACGGGCAGGACCTCGCCGAACTGGTCGCGTCCTTCGCCGCGTTGGGCCGCCCGGTCAAGGCGGGCGTCCCCGGAATCGACGACGCGCGCACCGCCGTACGGGCCGGCGCCACGATCGTGAGTTCCTCCACCATGGGCTACCCCGCGAAGGCCGACAGCGGCCCACTGCCCGACCTCGGCCTGGTCGAACGCCTGGTGGCGGAAGCGGGGGTCCCGGTCGTCGCCGAACGCGGCTACTCCACCCCGGCCGAGGCCCGCGCGGCGATGGACCTGGGCGCCCACGCGGTGGTGATCGGCTCGGCAATCACCGACCCGGTCTGGCTGACGTCCCGCTTCACCACGGCGACGGACACCAGGGCTGGGTAAGAGGGCTCCCGCGACAACCACCGTGCGGGATTCACGCGTGCGACGGCCCGTCTGGGGCTTGGGCCCGACCACCGCCCACCCGGGCTCGGGGCAGGGCAGCGTCGTGGTCGGAGCGAGCTTGACCTTGACGCTGGGTCAACCCTTCATGCTTCCGGCAGGAGCTTCCCCGCGGTCGCGGGAACGACTCCACGAAGGAGGCAGATGACCATGACGGCCCCATCGATCGCCGGCCCGGTGATTCGCGTGCAGGGTTTGGAGAAGACGTACGGGAAGCTCGAAGTGCTAAGAGGCGTCGACTTCGAGGTGGCGCGGGGCAACATTTTCGCCCTGCTCGGCTCCAACGGGGCGGGCAAGACCACCACTGTGCGGATTCTCGCCACGCTCCTGAAGGCCGACGCCGGGACAGCCAGCGTCCACGGCTTCGACGTCGCCGCGCAACCGGCGAATGTACGGGAGTCCATCAGCCTCACCGGGCAGTTCGCGGCTGTCGACGAGATCCTCAGCGGCTGGGAGAACCTCGTCCTCGTCGCCAGGCTGCGCCACCTCAAGGACCCCGGCGCGATCGCGGATGATCTGCTGAGGCGTTTCTCGCTGACCGATGCCGGCCCGCGGAAGGTGTCCACGTATTCGGGCGGGATGCGCCGCCGGCTGGACATCGCGATGAGCCTCATCGGAAAGCCGCCCGTGATCTTCCTGGACGAGCCGACGGCCGGACTCGACCCCGAGGCGCGCATTGAGGTGTGGGATGCCGTCAAGGAACTCGCCGAGTACGGCACCACGGTGCTGCTCACCACGCAGTACCTGGAGGAGGCCGAGCAGCTCGCCGACCGGATCGCGATCCTCCACCAGGGGCGGATCATCGTGAACGGCACCCTCGCCGAGCTCAAGCAGCTCTTCCCGCCCGCCAAGGTCGAGTACATCGAGAAGCAGCCGACTCTGGAGGAGATCTTCCTCGCGGTCATCGGCGGCGGCGACAAGAGCGAAGCCACCATCACAACAAACGGGGGACAAGGATGACCGCGTACTTCATCAGCGACACCGCCGCCCTCACGGGGCGGACCCTGCGCCACGTCACACGCAGCATGGACACCATCATCACGACCGCCATCACGCCGGTCGCCATGATGCTGATGTTCGTCTACGTCTTCGGCGGCGCCATTGATACGGGGTCGGTCTCGTATGTGAACTACATGCTGCCCGGCATCCTGCTCATGACCATCGCATCCGGCATCTCCTACACCGCGTACCGGCTGTTCACCGATGTGAAGAGCGGAATCTTCGAGCGATTCCAGTCCATGCCGATCGCGCGGTCGGGTGTGCTGTGGGCTCACGTCGTCACCTCTCTGGTCGCCAACCTGATCGCCCTCGTACTCGTCGTGGGCGTCGCTCTGCTCATGGGCTTCCGCTCAGGGGCAGGAGTGCCGGCATGGCTCGCGGTCGCCGGCATCCTGCTCCTGTTCACCCTGGCGCTGACCTGGCTCGCCGTGATCCCCGGACTCTCCGCGTCATCGGTCGAGGGAGCGGGCGCGTTCGCCTACCCCCTCATCTTCCTGCCGTTCGTCAGCTCGGCGTTCGTGCCCACCAGGACGATGCCCGGCCCGGTGCGCTGGTTCGCCGAACATCAGCCGGTGACGTCGATCGTCAACACGATCCGCAACCTGTTCGCCCAGCAGCCGGTCGGTGACGACATCTGGACCGCCCTCGCCTGGTGCCTCGGCATCCTCGTCGTGGCGTACGTCTTCGCGATGGCCGCCTATCGCCGGAAGATCGCCTGAGGCAGGCTGGGCCCCATGCTCACCATCAGCCAGCTCGCGGCGTACGCCGGGGTGACGGTGCGGGCGGTACGCCACTACCACCGGATCGGGTTGCTGCCGGAGCCCGGGCGCGACCGGTCCGGATACCGGACCTACGACGCCGTCGCGGTCGTGCGACTGATCCGGATCCGCACCCTGGCCGACGCCGGCGTGCCGCTGGCCCGGGTGCAGGAACTCCTCGCCGCCGGCCCGGAGGAGTTCGCCGGCGGTGTGCAGGAGATCGACAAGGCCCTGCGCGCCGAGATCCGGCGGCTGCAGGACACTCGCAGCCGTCTCGCCCGGCTTGCCGCCGGAGAGCACCTGGCGCTTCCGCAGAGCGTTGTGGACTACCTCGGCCGGCTGCGCGGTCTCGGCGTCGAGGAGCGGTACATCGAGATGGAGCGGGACGCCTGGATCATGATCGCTGCCCAGGTGCCGCATTCGATCGACTCCGTGATCGCCAAGAAGCACGAGGAACTGGACGACCCCGACATGGTGAAGCTCTACAGCCTTCTCAGCGGGGCACTCGACTGGCCGGCCGACGATCCGCGGATCGTCGAGGTCGCCGACATCATGGAGCGCTTGATGGCACGCGCTGTGGAGGCGGGCGAGGTGGGTGCCGACGACGGCATCGACGATCAGTTTGTCGACCTGCTGGACTCAACCATGGTCGAGTCCTCACCGCACGCCGCGCGGCTGTTGGCGATTCTGGAGGAGCGGGGCTGGAGGGGCTGGACCCGCATCGAGCGAGTGCCTGCCGAGGCACTCGACACCGAGCCGCCGCCATCGTGAAGTGGTGGCGGCGGCCGGTGGGCGGTGGAGACGAAGCCGGACCGCCAGCGGGCGATCGTGTACCCGCCGGGCGACAGAACCCTCGAACTGCGCCCCCGCTCCGGCGAGATCAGCGGGTCGCGGCGCTGAAGAGCTGACGACGAGCACGGCCTGGGCCGCGTGAAGCGGTTGGTTGCCCCGCGACGCCGTCGGGCGCTTCCCGCAGGAGGTCAGCAGCCCGCCCCGGCCGCCGCTGCCGACCACATCTTGCCGCGCCCGTCCCTCGTGAGACTCGGTCCTACGGCCACACCAGGCAGTACGGCTGGTGCCCCGCCTCGTGGAGGCGGTGGCTGAAGTCCTGCCATTCGTGGAGCAGTTGGTAGACGTTGAACGCGTCGCGCGGGCCGCCGCGGTCCGGGACCGTGGACCAGATGAAGGCCGCCGCTCCCACCGATTCCTCGCCGATGCCGCGCAGCGGGTCCACCACCGTCATCGGGAGTTTGACCACCGCGTAGTCCGGGTGCAGGACGACCAGTTCGAGCGGGGGGACCTTGTTCAGGGGCATGCCCTGGATGCCCGTGAGGACCATCGCCGCTATCGTCTCGGGCTTGATCTTGGTGAACATGCCGCCCATGCCCAGCTCGTCGCCGCCCAGCTCCTCCGGGCGCATCGAGATGGGGACCCGGGCCGCCGTCGCGCCGTCCGGGGCGCCGAAGTATTTGTAGGTCACCCCCACCCGGCCGCTCCCGCCTCCCGGAGGCCGGCCGCCGTTCGTGCCGGCGGGAGGCTGCGCGCGGGCCTCTCGCTCGCGGCGCCGGTGTTTCCCCCGTCGGGCAGGGTCGGGACCGAGGTCATCGGTCCCCTCGCCCAGTCCGCCACCGCGATGCATATCTCCACCCGACCACTCGCAGCCCCGGCCGCGCAACCCGATCATCGTGACAGTGACCTCCCCCACGGGCGACCGGTGAAACACCTGTCCGCAGATACTTCGAAGGCTCTGACACCATGGATTGCGTGAGCTTCCCCTATGACGCCCCAGTTTCGCAGACGCGAGGGCGTTGACGCCTTATGTAATACGAGGAGACCTCGCGCCTCGCTCATCCGTGGCTGAGATCCTTCGTCCCGGCCACCCGACCTCCCATGGCAGATCAGGACCAAAGTGTCGTATTCATACGAAGCCCCCGTTTCGCAGGCGCTTTTCGACCGTGCGTCGATTGTGACGCCCGGTGGCGTGAATTCTCCCGTCCGCGCCTTCCGGGCCGTGGGCGGTACGCCCCGTTTCATGGTGTCCGGTGACGGTCCGTACCTCACGGACGCCGACGGGCGCGACTATGTCGACCTCGTCTGCTCCTGGGGGCCGATGATCCTCGGGCACTCGCGGCCCGAGGTCATCGAGGCCGTCCAGGCAGCCGTCGCGCGCGGCACCTCCTTCGGTACGCCCGGTGAGGGCGAGGTCGCGCTCGCCGAGGAGATCGTCGCCCGTGTCGCCCCCGTCGAGCAGGTACGGCTCGTGTCGTCCGGCACCGAGGCCACCATGTCGGCGATCCGGCTCGCCCGCGGTTTCACCGGGCGCGCGAAGATCGTGAAGTTCGCCGGCTGCTACCACGGGCACGTGGACGCCCTGCTGGCCGCCGCCGGCTCGGGCGTCGCGACCTTCGGGCTGCCCGACACGCCCGGCGTGACCGGCGCGCAGGCCGGGGACACCGTCGTACTGCCGTACAACGACCTGGACGCCGTCCGCGCCGCCTTCGCCGCGCACCCCGGCGAGATCGCCTGTGTGATCACCGAGGCGTCGCCCGGGAACATGGGCGTCGTGCCGCCGCGCGACGGGTTCAACGCCGGGCTCAAGGCGCTGTGCGCGTCGAACGGCGCGCTGTACATCTCCGACGAGGTGATGACCGGGTTCCGTACGTCGAAGGCCGGCTGGTACGGCATCGACGGCGTCACGCCCGACCTGATGACCTTCGGCAAGGTGATGGGCGGCGGATTCCCCGCCGCCGCCTTCGGCGGGCGCGCCGACGTCATGGCGCACCTCGCTCCCGCCGGCCCCGTCTACCAGGCCGGCACGCTCTCCGGGAACCCCGTCGCCACCGCCGCCGGGCTCGCCCAGCTGCGGCTGCTCGACGACGCGGCGTACGCGAAGGTCGACGCCGTGTCGGCCGAGATCCGCGGGCTGGTCAGCGACGCCCTCACCAAGGAGGGTGTCGCGCACCGCGTGCAGACGGCGGGCAACATGTTCTCCGTGTTCTTCACTGCGGACGAGGTCCGTGACTACGAGGACGCCAAGCGGCAGGAAGCTTTCCGCTTCACCGGCTTCTTCCACTCGATGCTCGCCGACGGCGTCTATCTGCCACCGTCCGCCTTCGAGTCCTGGTTCGTCTCCACCGCTCACGACGACCGCGCGGTCGAGCGTGTCGCCGCCGCGCTGCCGGCCGCCGCCCGCGCCGCCGCGGAAGCGAGGACGGGATCATGAGCGAGGAAAGGACCGGGCCGGGGAACGACGCTGGGATCACCGTCGTACACGTCCTGCGCCACGGAGAGGTCCACAACCCCGACGGGGTCCTCTACGGCCGCCGCGACGGCTACCACCTCTCCGAGCTCGGCCGGCAGATGGCCGACCGCGTCGCCGAGCACCTGGCGGGCCGCGACATCACCTACGTCGTGGCGTCCCCGCTGGAGCGCGCCCAGGAGACCGCCGCGCCCGTCGCCGAGTCCCACGGTCTGACCCTGCACACCGACGACCGTCTCATCGAGGCCGAGAACGTCTTCGAGGGCAAGACCTTCGGGGTCGGCGACGGCGCCCTGCGCTCGCCCGCCAACTGGCGTTATCTGACCAATCCCTTCCGGCCCTCCTGGGGGGAGGCGTACGTCGACCAGGTCGCCCGCATGAAGGACGCCCTGGCGGAGGCCCGCGACCGGGCCGCCGGGCACGAGGCCGTGTGCGTCAGCCACCAGCTGCCGATCTGGATCGTGCGCAGCCACTTCGAGCGCCGCAGGCTCTGGCACGACCCGCGCCGCAGGCAGTGCACGCTCGCGTCCCTGACGTCGTTCACGTACGAGGGGGAGAAACTGATCTCCGTCGCCTATACGGAGCCGGCGCGTGATCTCGTACCGGCGCACCTTCTCGCCGGTGCCAAACCGGTGAAGGGCGCGTCGAAAGCCTTCGGTGCGTAGTCGGCCAATCGCCCACGGTCTGCGTCGAATGTCACATCCGCCGTTACAGGCGAATGCTTTGCCAATTCCTGGAACCTGTGAGTTCCCTGTGCCCTCTAACGTGTTGTCGTCCGCATGACCGGCGGGCGTGACATGGGCGATCGCGGATGGGGACGAAATGCGCGGCATGAGCCGAAGGAACCTGCTCGGGGCCGGAATCGGGGCCGCGGCCGCAATCGGAATCGGGGCCTGCGGTAACGACGGGGGCACGTCCGGCAATACCGGTTCCGGTACGGGCGGGGCGGGGGACAGGGGAAGTGGCAGGCCGAGCGCCGGGCCGAGTGAGAAGAATGTGCGGATGATCGGTGACGGTTCCACGTCCGACACCGGAAAGCAGCCGCACCAGCCGCCCGCCCCCGTACCGCTGGAACCGGGCGAGACCCCGCCGCAGTTCGTGATCTTCTCCTGGGACGGCGCGGGCGAAGTGGGCAACGGCCTCTTTCCGCGCTTCCTCGACCTCGCCAGGGACCACGGCGCGGCGATGACGTTCTTCCTCTCCGGCATCTATCTGCTGCCGGAGTCGAAGAAGACGCTCTACCGCCCGCCGGGCAACGCCGTCGGCGCCTCCGACATCGGTTACCTCACCGACGGGCACATCAAGGAGACGCTGACGTACATACGCAAGGCCTGGCTCGAAGGGCATGAGATAGGCACCCACTTCAACGGGCACTTCTGCGCCGGTTCGGGCTCCGTCGGCAACTGGTCGCCCAAGCAGTGGCGCGACGAGACCGAGCAGGCCATCGGCTTCGTCACCGAGTGGAAGACGAACAGCGGCTGGAAGGACCTCGACCCGCTGCCGTTCGACTACCGCAAGGAACTCGTCGGCGCCCGCACGCCCTGTCTGCTCGGCCAGGACAGCCTGCTGCCCATGGCGGCCAAGATGGGCTGGCGCTACGACGCCAGCTCGCCCGGCGGCCGGCAGATGTGGCCGGAGAAGCGCAAGGGCGTGTGGGATCTGCCGTTGCAGGGCGTGCCGTTCCCCGGGCGCTCCTTCGAGGTGCTCTCGATGGACTACAACATGCTCGCCAATCAGTCGGGAAATTCGACCAAGGGTGTTCCCGCGAATTATCCGGGCTGGCGCAAGCAGGCCGCGGAGGCTTATCTCTCCGGATTCCGGCGCGCGTACGAGTCGAATCGGGCCCCCTTCTTCATAGGGAATCACTTCGAGGAGTGGAACGGCGGCATATATATGGACGCGGTCGAAGAGGCGCTGAAGGGGATGGCGGGCAAGAAGGACGTACGGCTGGTGTCCTTCCGGCAGTTCGCGGACTGGCTCGACGTCCAGGACCCGGCGGTGCTCGCCAAACTCCGTACGCTGGACGTCGGTCAGGCCCCCGCGGGCGGGTGGAACACCTTCTTCAAAGCGGCCTGAGCCGAAGCGCGCCCGGGCGGCCCTGCGTACGGGACGGCGGCCCCGAACAGGCCGCCGACAGGGCGTTTCCCGGGAGCGAGGGGGGCGAAGAAGATCCCTGAATGGCCCATGCGAAACTTTTCACATGAACCTTGGCCGAGCCCCCCGAAGCCGCTCGAACCGACGCCCACGCGCCGTGCTTCCGGCCGTTGTCGCGTCGGCGGCCATGCTCACCCTGGCGGCGTGCGGCGGTGGCGCCACGTCCGGGGGCGGCGGTGACACCAACTTCGTGACGAACACCGGCGGCGTGCAGACCGTCGCCGTGGCCGACCGGCAGCCGGTCGACGAGATCGCCGGCGAGACGCTCGAAGGCAAGCGGCTCGACGTGGCGGACCTCAAGGGCAAGGTCGTCGTTCTGAACGTCTGGGGTTCGTGGTGCGGCCCCTGCCGCGCCGAGGCGCCGTACTTCGCGAAGGTCGCCAAGGAGACCGAGGCCAAGGGCCAGGAGGTCGCCTTCGTCGGGCTCAACACCCGCGACGCCAACAAGGGCTCGGCCATAGCCTTCGAGAAGGACTACGGCGTCCTGTACCCGAGCATCTACGACCCGGCCGGCAAGCTCATCGTCAACGGCTTCCCCAAGGGCAGCCTCAATCCGCAGGCCATCCCCTCCACGATCGTGCTCGACCGTGAGGGCAGGATCGCGGCCCGCTCGCTCAAGGCGCTCGACGACAAGAAGCTGCGCGAGATGATCGACCCGCTGATCGCGGAGAAGTGATCCCGTGGAGGTTCTCGCCGCGGTTCCCGGCATGAATGAGACGGTCTTCAGCGGGGCCCTGCTGGTCGCGCTGCCGATCGCGCTGCTGGGCGGTCTCGTCTCGTTCTTCTCGCCCTGCGTGCTGCCGCTCGTGCCGGGCTATCTGTCGTACGTCACCGGCATCAGCGGCACCGATCTGGGAGACGCCCGGCGCGGCCGGATGGTCACCGGCGCCGTGCTGTTCATCACCGGCTTCACCGCGGTCTTCGTCTCCGGCGGCGCGCTCTTCGGCTACTTCGGCAGCACCCTCCAGGACAACCGCACGGTCATCTCGCGCATCCTCGGTGTGCTCATGATCGCGATGGGCGTGTTCTTCATGGGGCTGCTGCCCTGGCTCACCCAGCGCGAGTTCCGCCTCCACAAGCGGCCGGTGTCGGGGCTGGTCGGCGCCCCGGTGCTGGGCGCGCTGTTCGGGGTCGGCTGGACACCCTGCATCGGCCCGACGCTCACCTCCGTGAACATGCTCGCCTTCGACCAGGCGACCGCGGGACGAGGGGCCATACTGACCGTCGCGTACTGCGTCGGACTCGGGGTGCCCTTCGTGCTCGCCGCCGTGGCGTTCCGCAAGGCGCTGGGGCTCTTCGGCTGGGTCAAGCGCCACTACATGTGGGTGATGCGGATCGGCGGCGTGATGATGATCGCGACCGGGGTGCTGCTCGTGACCGGCGTGTGGGACAGCATCATGCAGTCCATGCAGACGTGGACCAACGGCTTCACGGTGGGGATCTAGTTCCATGAGCAAGACAGAGACGACGGCGGCGGAGACGGCCGAGGGCCCTGACGAGACGTCCCTCACGTCCGAGACGTCCCTCACACCCGAGGCCAAGGAGGCCCGCGAACTCGGCGCCGCCGGATCGCAGCTGTCCACCGCGCCCCGCGAGGAGTCCGCCGTCGGCGGCCCCAGCCTCGGCCCGCTCGGCTGGCTCCGCTGGTTCTGGCGCCAGCTCACCTCGATGCGTGTCGCGCTGATCCTGCTCTTCATGCTGTCGCTCGCCGCCATCCCCGGCTCGCTCATCCCGCAGAACAGCGTCGACGAGCTCAAGGTCCAGACGTTCCAGGAGCAGCACGAGACGGTCACCCCGATCTACGAGAAGCTCCAGCTGTTCGACGTGTACAGCTCGGTCTGGTTCTCCGCGATCTATCTGCTGCTCTTCATCTCGCTCATCGGCTGCATCGTCCCGCGCACCTGGCAGTTCGTCGGGCAGCTGCGCGGCCGTCCACCGGCCGCCCCCAAGCGGCTCACCAGGCTTCCCGCGTACACGACGTGGCGTACGACGGCCGAGCCGGACGAGGCCCGCGAGGCGGCGCTCGCCCTGCTCAAGCGGCGGCGCTTCCGCGCCCACACGGTGGGGGACGCGGTCGCCGCCGAGAAGGGCTACCTCCGCGAGACGGGCAATCTGCTCTTCCACATCGCGCTGATCGTGATGCTGGTGGCCTTCGCGACCGGACAGCTCTTCAAGTCCGAGGGCGGAAAGCTGATCCTGGAGGGCGACGGCTTCTCCAACACCCTCACCCAGTACGACGACTTCAAGTCGGGCTCCATGTACGACACCGACGACCTGGAGCCGTTCAGCTTCACCCTCGACAAGTTCGTCGGCACCTTCGAGCGCAAGGGGCCGCAGGTCGGCACCGCCCGGGAGTTCGAGGCCCACGTCAGCTACTCGGCGAAGGCCGGCGAGAAGGAGCGCAAAGCCGTCATCGAGGTCAACGAACCGCTGGAGGTCAATGGTTCGAAGGTCTATCTGATCGGCCACGGCTACGCCCCCGTCCTCACCGTCCGCGACGGGAAGGGCAAGGTCGTCTTCAAGGGCGCGACCCCGCTCCTGCCGATCGACAACAACATCACCTCGACCGGCGCGATCAAGGTGATGGACGGCTACCGCGACAAGAACGGCAAGAAGCAGCAGCTCGGCTTCAACGCCTTCTTCGTCCCGACGTTCGCGGGCAAGGGCAACGGGAGCATGTTCTCCCAGTTCCCCGAACTGGACTATCCCGTGCTGGCGCTCACCGGCTACATCGGCAGCCTGGGCGTCGACTCCGGTCTGCCGCAGAACGTGTACCAGCTGGACACCAAGAAGATGAAGCAGTTCAAGGACGCCGACGGCAACAAGCTCGCGAAGCGGCTGCTGCCCGGCGAGACGATGGAGCTGCCCGGCGGCGCGGGCTCGGTGACCTTCGAGAAGGACATCAAGGAGTGGGCGACCTTCACGGTCTCCCAGCAGCCCGGCAACGGGCTCGCCCTCGCGGGTGCGATCGGTGCCGTGCTCGGCCTCGTGGGCTCGCTGTTCATCCAGCGGCGCCGGATCTGGGTCCGTACGGTACGGGGCGCGGACGGCGTCACCGTCGTGGAGATGGCCGGTCTCGGCCGCTCCGAGTCGGCGAAGCTCCCGGAGGAGCTGGGCGACCTGGCGCTGACGCTCAACGCGCAGGCGCCGACCGCGCCGGCGGCCGAAGAGGCCCCGGACGCGCAGGAGAACACGGACGTTTCAGACACACCCACCGCCGCCGCCACTACCGGAGAGCCTGTCGAAGGGGCTGAGAAGTGAACCTCGCCGCCACCACCAACGAGAGCCTGGCGAACACCGCCAACGTGCTGGTCTACTCGTCCATGGCCGTCTACACCCTGGCCTTCTTCGCCCATATCGCCGAGTGGGTCCTGGGCAGCCGCAGCAAGGTCGGCCGTACCGCCGCCGCGCTGACCGGCGCCGGCGCGAAGGCCTCCGCCACGGTCGAGGTGCGTACGGCGGAGAAGGAGAAGGGCGGCGGCACCGCCGTCCTGGAGCGGCCCAAGGTCATCACGCGCTCGGCGGCCGGACACCGCGACGTGCCCGACGGGCCCGGCGCGGCGGGCGGTTCCCTCAAGGGCGACCTCTACGGACGTATCGCCGTCTCGATGACCACGCTCGGCTTCCTGCTGGAGGCCGTGGGGGTCATCGCCCGCGCGACGGCGGTGCAGCGCGCGCCGTGGGGCAACATGTACGAGTTCTCCACCACCTTCTCGACGGTGGCGGTCGGCACGTACCTCGCCTTCCTCCTCACGAAGAAGAACGTGCGCTGGATCGGACTGCCGCTGGTCACCACGGTGCTGCTCAACCTCGGCATCGCGACGACCGTGCTCTACACCGACAGCGACCAACTGGTCCCGGCGCTCCACTCGTACTGGCTCTGGATCCACGTCTCCACCGCGATCTTCTGCGGCGCGGTCTTCTATCTCGGCGCCGTGGGCACGCTCTTCTATCTGCTGCGTGACGTGTACGAGTCCAAGGTCGCCCGGGGCGTCACCGTCGGCCGCGCGTGGTCCTCCGTCATGGAGCGGCTGCCCGCCGCCGCGACGCTCGACAAGTTCTCGTACCGCGTGAACGCCGCCGTCTTCCCGCTCTGGACCTTCACGATCATCGCCGGCGCGATCTGGGCCGGCGACGCCTGGGGCCGTTACTGGGGCTGGGACCCCAAGGAGGTCTGGTCGTTCATCACCTGGGTCGCGTACGCCTGTTACCTGCACGCGCGCGCCACGGCGGGCTGGAAGGGCCGCAAGGCGGCGACGCTGGCGCTGGTCGCCTTCGGGTGCTGGCTCTTCAACTACTACGGCGTCAACATCTTCGTCACCGGAAAGCACTCGTACGCGGGCGTGTGACCGCGTAGGAACGGAGAAAGCGGCGCGCTCCCGGGACCACCGGGGGCGCGCCGCTCCGTCGTCGTACGGGGGTCAGCTCGCGGGCGGGACGTCGTCCGCGCTGCCGCCCTTCTCGCGGCGCTCGATCTCCGCCTCACGGCGGCGCAGATCGGCCTCACGCCGCTCCAGTTCGGCCACGGCGTCCGCGTCGGGCACGGCGGGACCGGGCTCGGCCTTGGCGGCCGGGTCGCTCGGGCCGTCCTTCTTGCCGTCCTTCTTGCCTTCCTCCTCAAGGGACTTGAGGAAGTCGGGGTTGTCGTCCGGCGCGACCCATCCGCCGCGGCGCCCCGTCGACCCCGCGCCGGTGCCGGGCTTCCTGCCCACGATCAGCCACGCGATCGAGCCGACCAGCGGGAAGAGCAGCACCAGGACGGCCCAGATGGGCTTGGGGATATGACGGATGTCCTTCTCGTCGGTGGTGATGCAGTCAATGAAGGCATAGATGCTGAGAGCCAGCGGCACCAGAATCATCAGCACCCGAAGCATGGGCGGTCCCCCTGTGCGTGGAGATCGAGTACGGAGCGGTGGCCCCGGTTACAGGACCAGGGTAGCGAGTAGCAGATACTGGAGGGCATGGCATACGACGATCTTCGCTCGCTGCTCCGGGCGCTGGAGCGCGACGGCGACCTCACCCGCATCAAGGCCGAGGTCGATCCGTATCTGGAAATCGGCGAGATCGTCGACCGGGTGAACAAGGCGGGCGGACCGGCGCTCCTCTTCGAGAACGTCAAGGGCTCCGACATGCCTCTGGCGATGAACGTGTACGGGACGGACCGCCGGCTTCTCAAGGCGCTGGGCCTCAAGGCGTACACGGACATCAGCGACAAGATCGGCGGGCTGCTCAAGCCCGAACTGCCGCAGGGTTTCGTGGGAGTGCGCGAGGCCTTCGGGAAGCTCGGCACGATGACGCACGTGCCGCCGAAGAAGGTCAAGCCCGGCAGCGCGCCCGTGCAGGAGGTCGTCCTCATGGGGGACGACGTGGATCTGGACCGGCTGCCCGCGCTCTTCACCTGGCCGGAGGACGGCGGCTCGTTCTTCAACCTCGGTCTGACACACACCAAACACCCCGAGACCGGTGTCCGGAACCTCGGGCTCTACCGGCTCCAGCGCCATGACAGGCGCACCATCGGCATGCACTGGCAGATCCACAAGGACAGCCGCAACCACTACCAGGTCGCCGCCAGGCGCGGTGAACGGCTGCCCGTCGCGATCGCCTTCGGCTGTCCGCCCGCCGTGACGTACGCCTCCACCGCCCCGCTGCCCGGTGACATCGACGAGTACCTCTTCGCCGGCTTCGTCCAGGGCAAGCGGATCGAGATGGTCGACTGCCGTACGGTGCCGCTCCAGGTGCCCGCCAACGCCGAGGTCGTCATCGAGGGCTGGCTGGAGCCGGGGGAGACGCTGCCCGAGGGGCCGTTCGGCGACCACACCGGCTTCTACACACCGCAGGAGCCGTTCCCCGCGCTGACCATCGACTGCGTGACGATGCGCGAGCGCCCGCTGCTCCAGTCGATCGTGGTGGGCCGGCCGCCGACGGAGGACGGGCCGCTGGGACGCGCGACGGAACGGTTCTTCCTGCCGCTGCTCAAGATCATCGTGCCCGACATCGTGGACTACCACCTGCCGGAGTCGGGCGGCTTCCACAACTGCGCGATCGTCTCGATCGACAAGAAGTACCCCAAACACGCGCAGAAGGTGATGCACGCCATCTGGGGCGCCCACATGATGTCGCTCACCAAGCTGATCGTGGTCGTGGACGCCGACTGCGACGTGCACAATCTGCACGAGGTGTCCTGGCGGGCGCTGGGGAACACCGACTACTCGAGGGACCTGACGGTGGTGGAGGGCCCGGTCGACCATCTCGACCACTCCTCGTACCAGCAGTTCTGGGGTGGCAAGGCCGGTATCGACGCCACGCGCAAACTCCCCGAGGAGGGGTACACGCGGGACGGTGGCTGGCCGGAGATGGTCGAGTCCGACCCGGAGACCGCGGACCGGGTGACGAAGCGTTGGAGGGAGTACGGCCTGTGAGCAGTGCCGCCGAGGGAGCCGACGGACTTGTCGGGCAGGGCCGGCCGGGCCGCTCGGGGCCCGGACCCGCGCCGACCGGCAGCAGGACGCGGGCGTTCCTGCGGCTGGTGATGATCGAGCACTCGGTCTTCGCGCTGCCGTTCGCCTACATCGCCGCGCTGACGGCCATGTTCCAGCTCGACCGGAACATCCACTGGGGCCGGCTGCTGCTCGTCACCGTCGCCATGGTGGGCCTGCGGACCTTCGCGATGGCCTGCAACCGGATCATCGACCGCGAGATCGACGCCCGTAACCCCCGTACCGCGAACCGTGAGTTGGTGACCGGCGCGATGTCGGTGCGCTCCGCGTGGACGGGCGCGCTCGTCGCCCTCGTGGTGTTCCTGGGCGCCGCCGCCCTGCTCAATCCGCTCTGTCTGGTGCTCTCCCCCGTCGCCGTCGTGCCGATGGTCGTCTATCCGTACGGGAAGCGGTTCACGAACTTCCCGCACGCCATCCTCGGGCTCGCCCAGGCCATGGGCCCGGTCGGCGCGTGGATCGCGGTCACCGGCGAGTGGTCGTGGGACGCGGTCGTCCTCGGTCTGGCCGTGGGCATCTGGATCGGCGGTTTCGACCTGATCTTCGGCAGCCAGGACGTCGAGGCGGACCGCGCGCACGGGGTGAAGTCCGTCCCGGCGCGCTTCGGCATCCCGGCCGCGCTGTACGGCGCGCGCGTCGCGCACGCCGTGACCACGGCGCTGCTGGTCTGGTACGCCCTGATCACCGACGCGGGTCTGTTCTTCTGGGTGGGCCTGCTGATCGTCGCCGCCGCGTTCCTCTACGAGCACCAGGTCGTGAAGCCGAACGATCTGTCCCGTCTCAACCGGGCCTTCTTCACCGTCAACGGCTTCATCGGGATGGCGCTCTTCATCTGCGCGCTGCTCGACCTGCTCGTACGCGGCCTGACCGTCTGACCCCGGCCGGGCACGGGCCCGGCGGGAGGGTCAGGGTATGAGCGAGCCCGCCGGGGCGGGCCGCTTGGGACGGCGGAACACGAACGCCGCCAGCACGCCGCCGATGAGACCGAAGAGATGGCCCTGCCAGCTCACCGACGGGTTCGTCGGCAGCACGCCCCACAGCGCGGAGCCGTACATCACCAGGACCAGCAGACCCACCACGATGTCCACGGCCCGGCGATTGACGAAGCCGCGGACCAGCAGATAGCCGAGCAGTCCGAAGACCACGCCGGAGGCCCCCGCCGTGACGGAGTTGTCCGCGGCCGTGAGCCAGACACCCAGACCGCCGACCACCATGATCGTGAGGACCACCCGCAGGAAGTGGCCCGTCCCGCTGAGCGCCGCGAGGAAGCCGAGCACCAGCAGCGGCACCGCGTTCGCCGCGAGATGGTCGAAGCCGTGGTGCAGGAAGGCCATCGGGATGACATCGCGCAGCTCGCCCACGTCACGCGGGCTCAGCCCGTACGTCTCCAGTGCCCCGGTCGACGAGTCCACGGCCTCCAGCACCCAGAGCAGCGCCAGCCAGCCCAGCATGAGAGCGGCCGCCGCCTTGATACGGCGCACCGCGGTCCTGTCGATGGATGAATCCGGCATGTCGCCCCCCAGGGGTCGTCGCGCTCCCACACCTGGAACGCGCGAGGTACCGTCCCCGGTTCCTGCTTCCGCCCGCCGGATAGGGTCGGACGCGTGAAACCCGGATCGGACCACGAGGACCAGCGGCACACCGAGCGGCCCACGGCGGGGTCCCGGCGGCCCTGGGTCGTCGGAGTCTCCGGCGCGTCGGGGACCCCGTACGCGGCGGCCGTGCTGCGCGGGCTGCTCGACGCCGGCGAGAGCGTCGATCTGATCGTCAGCCGCGCGTCCCGCCTCACGCTGCTCGACGAGACCGGGATCTCCTTCCGGGACGCGCGCTGGCGGGAGGATCTGCGCGTCTGGCTGGCCAGGGGCGCCGACGGCAAGCCGGACACCTTCGCCCCCGACGTGTCGGACGTACGGCACTGGGCCGCCGGTGATCTGGCGGCCGGGCCGTCCTCGGGGTCGTACCGGACAAAAGGGATGCTGATCGTCCCCGCCTCCACGGCCTCGGTCGCGGGTGTCGCGCTCGGCCTCTCGAAGGACCTGCTGCAACGCGCGGCGAGCGTGACGCTCAAGGAGCGCCGCGCCCTGGTGGTCGCCGTCCGGGAGACCCCGTTGGGCGGCGCCACCCTCAGGCAGCTGGTGGCCCTGGACGAGGCGGGCGCCGTCGTGCTGCCCGCGTCCCCGGGCTTCTACGCGGGCGCCACGCACATCCAGGACCTGGTGGACTTCGTCGCCGGGCGGGTGCTGGACGCCGCGGGGGTGCCGCACCGGCTGTACCGCCGCTGGGAGGGGGAGCTCGGCGGCTCCCGTACGGGTCCGGATCCGGACCCCGGGGCGGACCGGACCGGGCCGGCGCCCGCGTAGAACCGCCGCACCACCGCACTGCCTCTGATTGCATATATCAACTTGCGAGATTGCTGAACAATGGAAGGCTTCAGGCATATGGACGCCGTGGATAGGCAGCTCATCCAGGCCCTCAGAGAGAACGGCAGAGCCTCGTACGCCGAGCTCGGCCGGCTCGTCGGGCTCTCCGGGCCCAGCGTCACGGACCGCATCAACCGGCTGGAGGCGGCGGGCGTCATCATCGGCTACCGCGCCACCGTCGACTCGGCCTCGCTCGGTCTCGGTGTCACCGCGCTGATCGGTATCTCGCTCTCGGACGCCGCCGACCACGAGGACGTCGCGCACCGGCTGCGCGGGCTGAGCGAGATCGAGGACTGCTGGTTCATCGCGGGCGACGACTCGTACATGCTCAAGGTCCGCGCGGGCGACGTCGACGGCCTGGAGAAGACGATCCGCCGCCTCGGCAGTACGAAGGGCGTCTCGCGGACCCGTACGACCATCGTGCTCTCCACCAAGTGGGAGAACCGGGTCGGCGAACTTCCCGACGAAACCTAGGCGTACGGTTGGTGGGGCCTGGCGAGAAGTGGGCGTTCGGCAGATTTCGGTACGAGTTCCGGCGGAGAAGTCGGCACACACAGTGGGAGGCGCCGCATGACTGCATCTGTCATGGATGTGGGGCTCAAGCGCGAGCTGGAGGAGAAGGTCAGGGCCGGTGAGCGGCTGACCCGTGAGGACGGCATCGCCCTCTACGAGTCGGACGACCTGGCTTGGCTGGGCGGGCTCGCGCACGAGGTGCGGACGCGCAAGAACGGTGACGTCGTCCACTTCAACGTCAACCGCCACCTCAACATGACGAACGTCTGCACCGCGTCGTGCGCCTACTGCTCGTTCCAGCGCAAGCCGGGCGAGAAGGACGCGTACACGATGCGTATCGAGGAGGCCGTCCGGCTCGCAGAGGCGATGCGCGGCGACAGCCTCACCGAGCTGCACATCGTCAACGGGCTCCACCCGACGCTGCCTTGGCGCTACTACCCGCGCTCGCTGAAGGCTCTCAAGGAGGCCCTGCCGGAGGTCTCGCTGAAGGCGTTCACGGCCACCGAGATCCACCACTTCGAGACGATCTCCGGGCTGACGGCGAGTGAGATCCTCGACGAGCTGATCGACGCCGGCCTCGAATCGCTGACCGGCGGCGGCGCCGAGATCTTCGACTGGGAGGTCAGGCAGCACATCGTCGACCACCGCACGCACTGGGAGGACTGGTCGCGGATCCACCGGCTCGCGCACGAGAAGGGTCTCAAGACCCCGTGCACGATGCTGTACGGCCATATCGAGGAGCCCAGGCACCGGGTCGACCATGTGCTGCGGCTGCGTGAACTCCAGGACGAGACCGGCGGGTTCCAGGTCTTCATCCCGCTGCGCTACCAGCACGACTTCGTGGACATGCAGGACGGCAAGATCCGTAACCGGCTCCAGGCGCGGACGACGATGGCCACCGGCGCGGAGGCGCTGAAGACCTTCGCCGTCTCCCGGCTGCTGTTCGACAACGTCCCGCACGTCAAGGTCTTCTGGGTGATGCACGGTGTGCAGACCGCCCAACTCGCCCTCCAGCACGGCGCGGACGACATGGACGGCTCGGTCGTCGAGTACAAGATCACGCACGACGCCGACAACTACGGCACGCCGAACAAGCTCGGCCGTGACGATCTGCTCGACCTGATCCGCGACGCCGGCTTCCGGCCGGTCGAGCGGAACACGCGCTACGAGATCATCCGGGAGTACCCGGGCCCGGACGAGGCCAGGCGCGAGACGCCGCAGCCCATGCGGCTCTGACCTCCCCGCCGTACCTCCGTCGGGCGGCCCCGGCTCGTCGAGCCGGGGCTTCTCGGGTTCTGGAACGGGTTTGAGACCGCGGACGAGTACTGGTTACGGTGCGGAAATGCCGCTTACGTTCACCCTCGACCCGCCCGTCGACCCCGACCTGCGCGACGGCGTCGTCGCCCTCTGGACGGACGTCTCCGACGCGGGCGGCGCCGTCGGCTTCGTACCCCCGGTGAACCCGGACGACGTACGGGCGGAGCTGGTCAAGCACCTCGTGTCGATGGCCGAGGGGCGGACCCGGCTGCTCGTGGGGGTGGATGAGGACGGCGCCGTGGCCGCCACGGTCTTCCTCGCCCTCAACACCCACCGGCTGATGCGGCACTGGCTCTGGCTGTACACGGTGATGGTCCACCCGCGGCACCAGGGCAAGGGGTACGGCCGCGACCTCATGCGCGCGGCGGCCGAGGCCGCCCGGGGCATCGAGGGCATCGAGGCGATCCGGCTCACCTGCCGGGGCGGCACGGGCGTGGACCGCTTCTACGCGTCGTGCGGCTACAAGGAGGTCGGCCGGGTGCCGGACGCGATACGGGTGGCGCCCGGCGACGACCGCGACGACATCACGATGCTGCTGCCGCTGCACTGAGCCGGCGGCCCTCCGGGCGTGCCCGGGTCAACCCCCTTATATGGGACAGCGGGCGGCGTGCTTCACTGGACGCGTACGCCGCCGGACGAGCCCGCCCGGACATGTCGCCACGAGGAGAGGTGCCGCTGTGACCGCCGCCAGAACGAGCGCCACGATCCGCTACACCGCGATGCGCCTGGGCATCTTCGTCGGCAGCTTCGTCGTCGTCGCCGCGCTGGTCCAGTTCGGCGCCCTGCCCAAGGGGCTCGGGGACTCCAACTTCATCTGGGTGCTGCTGCTCTCGCTCGTCGTCTCCGCGCCGCTCAGCTTCGTCCTGCTGCGCAAGCAGCGCGACGAGATGTCGGCGCAGATCGTCGGCAGGGTCGACTCGGCGAAGGCCAAGCTGGAGGCCAACCGCGCGCAGGAGGACGGCGCGACCCGCTAGGGCGCCCGCACACGCGGTCGTTTCGCGGCATCTGTCCCATGTGTCTGATGCGTCCCGCCTAAGCGGCGCGTAAGTTTCATCACACCGCTCCGTCGGTCCATCACGCCCCAGCGGCTCGCACGCTGGGGCTTCGGCATGTCCGGGGTGCCCCGGGACTCCTGCCGTACCGATACCTCAAAGCAGACCTTTGAGTATCCATAAGACCCGGTGTTAATGTATCGACCATGAAGACAGCAGTGCGCCATCTTGCCGTGAGCCTCCCGCTCGTGGCGCGCCTGCATGTCGACCTCTGCCGCTGCATGTCCGCGGTCTGTTGCCGCTCGCACTGATCCGAACCGGCACCATGCGGCGGCGCCACCTCTGAAGCACGGGCGCCGCACCCCCCCAGTTCCACCCCTTTCCCCTCGTCCCCGTACGTCCGTATGCCCAACTGGAGTGTGTCCGTGTCCGCGAATTCCGAGCCCGCCACCACCGGCAAGGCCGACCAGGCCGACAAGCCGGCCGGTTCAGGCCCAGGTCTCTCCCTGCCCAACGTCCCGTTCTGGGCCCAGATAGTCGCCGGTCTCGTCCTCGGCGTCCTGCTCGGCTGGCTCGCCCGCAGCCAGGACATCAACTGGCTCTACACCACGCTC
The DNA here is from genome assembly GCF_042716895.1 of Streptomyces sp. NPDC058653. Taxonomy (NCBI): domain Bacteria; kingdom Bacillati; phylum Actinomycetota; class Actinomycetes; order Kitasatosporales; family Streptomycetaceae; genus Streptomyces; species Streptomyces sp. NPDC058653. The sequence goes on from NZ_JBHXRM010000047.1 coordinate 34,020, forward strand.
GACAAGATCGGCGGCATCTTCGTCCAGCTGCTGAAGCTGGCCGTCGCCCCGCTGGTCTTCTTCGCGATCCTGGTGTCGATCACCAACCTCCGTAAGGTCAACAACGCCGCCCGGCTCGCCGGGCGCACGCTGCTCTGGTTCCTGATCACCTCACTGATCGCCGTCGTCATCGGCATCGTGATCGGTCTGATCACCAACCCCGGCTCCGGCACCGGCCTCACCCCGAAGGACGGCGCGAAGCCCGAGGGCTCGGGCTCCTGGATCGACTTCCTCACCGGCATCGTGCCGACGGACGTGATCACCCCGTTCACCGAACTCAACGTCCTCCAGATCGTCTTCATGGCGGCCGTCGCGGGCGTGGCCGCCCTCAAGCTCGGTGAGCGCGCCGCGCCGATCCTCAGCCTCAGCGAGGCCGTGCTCGAACTGCTCCAGAAGGCCCTGTGGTGGGTCATCCGCCTCGCCCCGATCGGCACCGTCGGTCTCATCGGCTACGCCATCGCGGACTACGGCTGGGACCTGATCGGCGACTACGCGACCTTCACCGCGGACGTGTACATCGGCTGCGCGCTCGTCCTCTTCGGCGTCTACCCGCTGCTCCTGGCGACGGTCGCCAAGGTCAGCCCGCTCCAGTTCTTCAAGGGCGCCTGGCCCGCGATCCAGCTGGCCTTCGTCTCCCGCTCCTCGGTGGGCACGATGCCCGTCACCCAGCGGGTGACCGAGCGGCTCGGCGTGCCGAAGGAGTACACCAGCTTCGCCGTCCCGTTCGGCGCCACCACCAAGATGGACGGCTGCGCCGCGATCTACCCGTCGCTGGCGGCGATCTTCATCGCGGAGATCTTCGACGTCCAGCTCGGCATCCAGGACTATCTGCTGATCGCCTTCGTCTCGGTGGTCGGCTCGGCCGCCACGGCCGGTCTCACCGGTGCGACGGTCATGCTGACCCTGACCCTCTCCACGCTGGGTCTGCCCCTGGAGGGCGTGGGTCTGCTGCTGGCGATCGACCCGATTCTGGACATGATGCGGACGGCCACGAACGTCGCCGGCCAGGCCCTGGTCCCGGTCATCGTCGCGTCCCGGGAGAAGATCCTGGACCACGACAAGTACAACTCGGCCTCGGCCTCGCCACTTGAGGAGCCGGAGACGGCCGACCACCGGACCGCGGTCCCCGTCGCCGCCTGATCCGGCGGCCCGGCGGCTGAACACCTGTCACCACCGGCGGCGTCCCGGGGCCTTTCGGCCCGGGGGCGCCGCCGTGTCGTGGGCGCGCCCCGAGGTACCGGAACCGTGGCCGGAACCGTGGCCGGGAGCGGTCGTTCGACTCGATCGGGCGCGGGCCGTGACCGTAGGCTTACGCCGGTTCCGGGCACGTGGGGTGAGGGGAAGACCAGGTGGGTTCCGCAGGCGCGGGGAAGAGCAGACGGATGCCGCGCGAGGTGCGCGAGCGGCAGATGATGGACGCCGCCGTGGCGACCTTCGGACAGCGCGGCTACCGGGCCGCCTCGATGGACGAGATAGCCGAACTGGCCGGGGTCTCCAAGCCGTTGGTGTATCTGTATCTGAACTCCAAGGAGGAGCTGTTCACCGCGTGCATACGCCGCGAGGCGGACGCGCTCCTCGCGGCCGTACGCGCCGGTGTCGTCGAGCCGGGACTCGCGCCCGACCAGCAACTCTGGTCCGGGCTCACGGCGTTCTTCGCCCATACCGCGGAACACCCCGACGCCTGGTCGGTGCTGCACCGGCAGGCCCGTACGCACGGGGAGCGGTTCGCCGCCGAAGTGGCAGGGATGCGGGAGGAGTTGATCTCCTTCGTGACCGGGCTGCTCCGGGAGGCGGCGTACACCACGCCCGCGGACCGTGATGTCGTCGGGGTCGCCCAGGCGCTCGTCGGCGCCGCCGAGGCGCTGGCCGGCTGGGCGAACGAGACGCCCGACGTGACGGCCAAGGAGGCCGCGGCGACGCTGATGAACTTCGCCTGGACGGGGCTCGGAGGACTGCTGGACGGCGAACGTTGGTCCGTCGGCAACGCGCCGGTGGCACGGCGGTAGTCGGCGGGTCACGGCCCCGCCTTGATTTCGCGACCCGGTCCCGCTTTACTCGCCGGACCGGAGCCCCACCCTCCGGCCAGAGATGAGGGAACAGCGCGTGTCCGCAGACGTGCCCGCCGACGGAGCCGGGTCACCGGCCCGGTCCGTGCCGCCGGGGGAGCCGTGGCAGTTGCCGCCGCCTCCCGCCGAGCCCGAGCCGGACCTTGGGCCGGACCCCGAGCCCGAGCCGGAGCCCGCGGCACCGTCGGCCGAGCCCGCCGTACCGTCGACCGCGCACGTCGAGCCCGAGAAGCTCTGGGTGGACGGAGTCGTACGACAGGTCTCCGTACCGCCCCTCGTGCCGCCCGTCCCCGAGGGCTCGCTCGCCGACATCCCCTTCGACAACGCCCGGTTCGCCCCGGACGACGCCGTCCTCAGCCGCAAGCAGGCGGACGGCCGCTGGCGGGACGTCACCGCCGCCGCGTTCGCCGACGAGGTGCGCGCCGTCGCCAAGGGACTGATCGCCGAAGGGCTGCTCCCCGGCGACCGGCTCGCGATCATGGCCCGTACGACCTACGAGTGGACGCTCCTCGACTTCGCGGCCTGGGCCGCCGGCCTGGTCACCGTCCCCGTCTACCCGACCTCGTCCGCCTTCCAGGCCCGCTGGATCCTCCAGGACTCGGGCGCCGTCGCCTGCGCGGTCGAGACCGAGGAGCAGGCCCGGCTGATCGCCTCCGAGCAACTCCCCGACCTGGCCCGGCTCTGGACCTTCGACAGCGGCGCCGTCGACGCGCTGCGCGCGGCGGGCACCGGCGTCCCCGACGCGGACCTCGACGCGCGGCGGGCCGCGCTCTCGCCCGCGTCGGTCGCCACCCTCGTCTACACCTCCGGCACCACGGGAGGCCCGAAGGGCTGCGTCCTGACGCACGCCAACTTCTTCGCGGAGGTGGACAACTGCATCGAACTGCTCCACCCCGTCTTCAAGTCGGTGAGCAAGGAGCCCGCCTCCACCCTGCTCTTCCTGCCGCTCTCCCATGTCTTCGGCCGTATGGTCGCGGTGGGCTGTCTGCGCGCGCGGGTACGGCTCGGGCACGCGCCGTCGCTGCGCACCGAGGAGCTCATCGCCGATCTCGCGGGCTTCCGGCCGACGTTCCTGCTGGCCATCCCGTACGTCCTGGAGAAGGTCTTCAACACCGGCCGCGCCACCGCCGAGAAGATGGGCCGCGCCGCGTCCTTCGACCGCGCCGCCCGGATCGCCCGCCGGTACGGGCACGCCGTCGAGGCGGCGGCGGCCGGTACGGGCCCCGGCCCGGCGCTGCCCCTCAGAGCCGCCCGCGCGCTCTACGACCCGCTGGTCTACCGGCGGATACGGGCGGCGCTCGGCGGCAAGGTGGTGCAGGCCATCTGCGGCGGCTCCCCGCTGGGGCGCCCGCTCGCCGCCTTCTACGCCGGCGCGGGGATCACGATCTTCGAGGGCTACGGCCTGACGGAGACCACGGCCGCCGCCACCGTCACGCCGCCGCTCCGGCCGCGACTGGGCACCGTCGGCTGGCCGCTGCCCGGCACCTCCGTACGGATCGCCGACGACGGAGAGGTGCTGCTGCGCGGCGGCCAGGTGTTCACCGGCTACTGGGACATGGAGCGGGGAGAGCCCGTGACGGTCCTGGACGACGGCTGGTTCGCCACCGGGGACCTGGGCGCGCTGGACGACGAGGGCTATCTGACCATCACCGGCCGCAAGAAGGACATCATCGTCACCTCGGCCGGCAAGAGCGTCGCCCCGGCCCCGCTGGAGGACTGGCTGCGGGCCCACCCGCTGATCGGCCAGGCCCTGGTGCTCGGTGACAACCGCCCGTACGTCACGGCGCTGATCACCCTGGAGACGGACGGGCTCGCCCACTGGTGCCAGATGAAGAAGAAGGAGCAGCTGACGCGGGCCGAGCTGGTCACGGACGAGGAGCTGCTCTCCGTACTGCAGCGGGCGGTGGACGAGGCCAACCGGCTGGTGTCCAGGGCCGAGTCGATCCGCCGCTTCCGGGTGCTGCCCGACTCCTTCACCGAGCAGAGCGGGCAGTTGACGCCGTCACTGAAGGTGAGACGGGCGGCGGTCGTCGAGGAATTCGCGGCGGAGATAGACGAGCTGTACGTGTAGTCCGCCACGGCGGGACAGTGGCGGAAAGGGCAGGAGCCCTGCTCCCCGCACGGGGCGTGCGGGGGCAGGGCTCCTTGATACTGCGTGTTCTTTTCGTGCGCGATCTTCCGACCCGGGCAACTAGGCCGGGGTTACGTTCTCCGCCTGCGGGCCCTTCGGGCCCTGGGTGACGTCGAAGTTCACGACCTGGTTCTCCTCGAGGGAGCGGAAGCCGGTCGCGTTGATCGCGGAGTAGTGGACGAAGACATCCGGGCCGCCGCCGTCCTGGGCGATGAAGCCGAAGCCCTTTTCAGCGTTGAACCACTTGACGGTTCCGGTAGCCATAAGCCCTCCTTGGGCCAAAGGGTTGCCCTGCTCCAGAACCTGCAAACAAGTCTGAAAACTACAAAAGCCTGCGGGTCACATGCTCCGCAGGCTCTGTACTGCAAGGGAAACCAAACTGCAACTTGCGACGAGCCTAGCACGCGTCTCATGGCCAGCGGTAGGGGAAAGATCACCGAAAGATCACCTCACCCGCACGTTTGAAGAGGGCTCCGGCGGGCTGACGTGGCGGGTGTCCTGACGTGCGAAGGAGACCCCTCAGACCCCCCGTCCGGCACCCCCGGGCGGCCCCGTCGCCGTCCCGGGTCTAGCCTCGCGGTGTGGACAGCTCCCTTGAAAGCACAGCAGGCGGCGAGGCCGACGGAAGCGATCACCCCCGCGTCCGGCCGCGCGTCGGCCACATCCAGTTCCTGAACTGCCTCCCCCTTTACTGGGGCCTCGGCAGAACAGGAGCCCTCTTCGATCTTGAGCTGACGAAGGACACCCCGGAGAAGCTCAGCGAGCGCCTCGTGCGCGGAGATCTCGATATCGGTCCCGTCACCGTCGTCGAATTCCTCCGCAATGCCGAGGACCTCGTCGCATTCCCCGATCTCGCGGTCGGCTGCGACGGACCCGTCATGTCCTGCCTGATTGTCTCGCAGGTACCGCTCGAAGAACTCGACGGCGCCCGCGTCGCCCTCGGGTCGACCTCACGGACCGCCGTACGCCTCGCGCAGCTGCTGCTCGCCGAGCAGTACGGCGTCGCCCCCGAGTACTACACGTGTCCGCCCGACCTCGGACTGATGATGCAGGAGGCGCAGGCGGCCGTACTGATCGGCGACGCCGCCCTGCGCGCCTCGCTGCACGACGCGCCGCGCCTCGGCCTCCAGGTGCACGACCTCGGGCAGATGTGGAAGGAGTGGACGGGGCTCCCGTTCGTCTTCGCGGTCTGGGCGGCGCGCAAGGACTATCTGGCGCGCGAGCCGGAGACCGTACACCTGGTGCACCAGGCGTTCCTCGCCTCCCGTGACGTGTCGCTGGAGGAGGTCGCCAAGGTCGCGGAACAGGCGGCGCGCTGGGAGACCTTCGACGCGGAGCTGCTGGAGCGTTACTTCACGACGCTCGACTTCCGCTTCGGGCCCGACCAGCTGGCGGGCGTACGGGAGTTCGCCCGGCGCACCGGACCCACGACCGGCTATCCCGCCGACCCGCACGTCGAGTTGCTCCCGTCCTGAGAAGGTAGGGGCAGCACGGACGGGGACGGGGAACGGGGAGGGGACGGGTATGCAGCCGCTCGACGCGGACGGGCCTCGCACCATCGGCGCGTACCGGCTGCTGGGCAGACTCGGCGCCGGTGGGATGGGCCGGGTCTATCTGGCCAGGTCGGAGGGTGGCCGCACGGTCGCCGTGAAGGTGATCCACCCGCATTTCGCGCTGGACGAGGAGTTCCGGGCCCGGTTCCGCCGCGAGGTGGCGGCGGCCCGCCGGGTCGGCGGCGCCTGGACGGCGCCGGTGCTCGACGCCGACCCGGAGGCGGCCACGCCCTGGGTCGCCACCGGCTATGTCGCGGGCCCCTCGCTGACGCAGGCGGTGGCCGCCCACGGACCGCTGCCCGGGACGACCGTACGGGCCCTGGGAGCCGGGCTCGCCGAGGCGCTTGGCGCGGTCCACGAGCTGGGCCTCGTCCACCGGGACGTCAAGCCGTCGAACGTCCTGCTGGCCCTCGACGGACCCCGGCTCATCGACTTCGGTATCGCGCGGGCCACCGACGGCACCGCCTCGCTCACCTCCACCGGTGTCTCCGTCGGCTCGCCCGGCTACATGTCGCCCGAGCAGATACTCGGCAAGGGCGTCACGGGCGCGGCCGACGTCTTCTCGCTGGGCGCGGTGCTCGCGTACGCCGCGGCGGGGGTGAGCCCCTTCCCCGGTGACTCGTCCGCCGCGCTCCTCTACAAGGTGGTCCACGAGGAGCCCCAACTGGGCGCGCTGGACGGTGAACTGAGGGACCTCGTCGGGCACTGCCTGGCCAAGGACCCGGCCGCGCGCCCTGCCCCGGCGGAGGTCGCCGCGCGGCTCGCGCCCGCCCCCGGCGGGGCGGTCGCCCTGGTCGACGCGGGCTGGCTGCCGGACCCCCTGGTACGCGAGGTCAGCCGGGCGGCCGTACAGCTCCTGGACCTGGAGGCGGCGGGGCCCGTACGGGACGCGCCCGGGCAGGCGGTGCGATGGCCCACGCCCCCGGGGTCCGACACGCCCCCGCCCACGGCCGGGCATCCGCCGACCGCCGGGCATCCGCGGACCGAGGGGCACGGATCGCCCGGGTCGGCTCCGCCCCTCGGTGAGTTCGGGGCGCCCACCTACGACGCGCGGGCGCAGTCGGCCGGTCCGCCCGGACCCCGTACGGCCGGCGGCACGCCCGCCGACGCCCAGGACACCCAGGACCCCCGGATGTCCCTCTCGGTCACCGCCGGGCGCGCCGGGCCGCGCCGCCGCAAGGTGAGCTGCACCGTCGCCCTCGCCGTGGCCGGAGCGCTGGCCGCCGTCGCCCTGGGCGGAACGCTGCTGGTCGACCAGTTCCGGGACAACTCCGACGCGAAGGACTCGGCCGGAGCCGACCCGAACCCCCGCGCCTCGGCCACCGGGGGCGGCGCCGCCGACGCGGTGCCGGAGGTGCCCGAGGAGTTCGTCGGCACCTGGAAGGGACCGACGACCGAGGAGAACGGGCTGCCGCACGGCGACTACACGGTCGAGATCTCCGAGGGCGGCAAGGGCGACAAGGTGCTCCGCTCGACCAGCTTCCTCTCGCTGCTCGGAGTGGAGGCCAAGTGCTACGGCGTGGGCACGCTCGTCTCCGCCTCCTCGAAGGAGATCCGGATCTCGGAGTCGACCGATCCCGACCGGGCCGGCGAGGCGGGGCTCTGCACGACCACCGAGGACGCCGCGCTGACGTTCACGCTCACCGGCAAGGGCGAACTCCGCTTCGTCTCCAAGGAGGAGGCCGCGGGCAACCCGACCGGGACGCTGCGCAAGCAGTAGCCGGTGGAGGCGCGGCCGGTCCGCCCGGACCCCTGGCGTACGCTGGATCGGTCCGTAGATCCACTGATACACCGCCGAAAGGTGACGCCCCGGTGACCGAGAAGGCCGACCAGCAGTCTGTCCTCGACCGCGCTGCCGAGGGTGGCCGGATCACCCCCGAAGAGGCGCTCGACCTCTACCGCTCGGCGCCCCTCCACGCGCTCGGCTCCGCCGCCGACAGCGCGCGCCGCCGCCGGTACGCCGGCACGGAGCACATCGCGACGTACATCATCGAGCGGAACATCAACTACACGAACGTCTGCGTGACGGCGTGCAAGTTCTGCGCCTTCTACGCCGCACCCAAGGACACCGACAAGGGCTGGACCCGCGACCTCGACGACATCCTGCGCCGCTGCGCGGAGACCGTCGAACTCGGCGGCACCCAGATCATGTTCCAGGGCGGACACCACCCCGACTTCGGTGTGGAGTACTACGAGAAGCACTTCGGCGCCATCAAGGCCGCCTTCCCGCAGCTGGTCATCCACTCCCTCGGCGCGTCCGAGGTCGAGCACATGGCCCGGATCTCGGACGTCACCGTCGAGGAGGCGATCCGCCGGATCCACGCGGCGGGTCTCGACTCGTTCGCGGGCGCCGGCGCCGAACTGCTGCCGGCCCGGCCGCGTACGGCCATCGCCCCGCTCAAGGAGTCCGGCGAGCGGTGGCTGGAGATCATGGAGACCGCACACGGGCTCGGTGTCGAGTCCACGTCCACGATGCTCATGGGCACGGGCGAGACGAACGCCGAGCGGATCGAGCATCTGCGGATGATCCGTGACGTACAGGACCGGACGGGCGGTTTCCGGGCGTTCATCCCGTACACCTACCAGCCCGAGAACAACAAGCTGAAGGGCCAGACGCAGGCGACGCTCTTCGAGTACCTGCGGATGATCGCCATCGCCCGGATCTTCCTCGACAACGTCGCCCATATCCAGGGCTCCTGGCTGACCACGGGCAAGGAGGTCGGCCAACTCTCCCTGCACTACGGCGCGGACGACCTCGGCTCGATCATGCTGGAGGAGAACGTCGTCTCCTCGGCGGGCGCCAGGCACCGCTCCAACCGGCTGGAGATCATCGACCTGATCCGCAAGGCGGGGCGGGTCCCGGCGCAGCGCGCCACGACGTACGAGCACATCGTCGTGCACGACGACCCGGCGGACGACCCGGTGGACGAGCGCGTCGTCTCGCACATCTCGTCCACGGCGATCGAGGGCGGCACCGCGCACCCGGAGCTCAAGCTGCTCGACGCCAACTGACCGGGTGGCACTGACGATTCACCGGGCGGACCTGGTGCTGCCCGGCGCCGGGCGCGCGCCCGTGCCGGGCGGCGCCGTCCTCGTCGACGGACGGAGCGTCGAGGCCGTCGGCCCGTACGAGGAACTGGCGGCGGCGCGTCCGCTCGCCCGCGTCCGACGGTGGACGGGGGTCCTCACCCCGGGGCTCCGCAATCCGTACGGTCCCGAACTGCTGGAGCGGGCCTACCATCCCGACCCGCGCGAGGCCGACGACCTGGGCACCGAGCCGCTCACCGGCGCCGCGCTCGCCGCTCTGGAGATGACCGAGAGCCGCTGGGGCGCCAGTGCCCGGCGCGGGGTGCGGCGGATGCTGGCGCACGGGACCGTCGCGGTCGCCGGCGCGCTCCGGCGCGAGACGGTGGCGGACGCGGTGGCGCGCTCGGGACTCGCCTTCGAGGAGCGGTTCGACGACCCGCCCGGCCCGCCGACCCTGGACCCGTTCGCGGGTGGCCGGCCGGTCGAGGAGGCGTTCGTGGCGCCGCCGTTGGGCCTCGAAGCCCGCCGGGCCGACTTCGCCGTCTTCGACGTACCGCCGGGCGGCGATCCCCTCGCCGCGCTCGCGCGGGCGGGCGCGGCCAGTTGCGTGGCCACCGTCCTCGACGGCCGGCTGGTCCACCGACGCGCCTGACGCGGACGCGTGGCGCGCCCGACCGCCTGCGAGAATGGCGTCCGTACCGCGGTGGACCGCGGTGGACGGCTCAGAGACAACCGAGACAAGTGAGGCGGAACGCCAGTGACCCGGGCCTCCCTGGAGAAGCAGCCGCACGAGGTCGCGTCGATGTTCGACGACGTGGCGGCCAACTACGACCTCACCAACGACGTGCTCTCCCTGGGGCAGGCGCGGCTCTGGCGCAAGGAGGTCGCGAAGGCCGTGGGCGCCCGCCCCGCGCAGAAGATCCTCGACCTCGCCGCGGGCACCGCCACCTCCTCGATGCCCTTCGCCGCCACCGGCGCCTACGTCGTGCCCTGCGACTTCTCGCTGGGCATGCTGCGCGAGGGCAAGAAGCGCCACCCCTGGCTGCCGCTGACCGCCGGGGACGCGACCAGGCTGCCCTTCCGGGACGACGTCTTCGACTCCGTCACGATCTCCTTCGGCCTGCGCAACGTCCATGACACCGACGGCGCGCTCCGTGAGCTGTACCGGGTGACCAAGCCGGGCGGCCAGGTCGTGATCTGCGAGTTCTCCCAGCCGACCTGGGGGCCCTTCAGGACCGTCTACACGGAGTATCTGATGCGCGCGCTGCCGCCGGTGGCGCGCGGCGTCTCCTCCAACCCCGACGCGTACGTCTATCTCGCCGAGTCCATCCGGGCCTGGCCCGACCAGCCCGCTCTCGCCGGGCTGTTGCAGAAGGCGGGCTGGTCGAAGGTGGCGTGGCGCAATCTGACGGGCGGGGTCGTGGCCCTGCACCGCGGGATCAAGACGCCTCGGGGCTGAGCCCGCGGCGAGGGGCCGGGCCCGCACGACCAAGTCGCGCCGTTCATGGGCCGTTCAGACTGTTCAGGCCGTTGAGGCCCGTTCGAGCGTGAGCCGGAAGCGGTACGCCTTCCGCCTGCCGACCGGTGTCACGAACGTCTCCTCCAGTGCCATGCCCAGCCGCCGCGCCACCGCGACCGAGCGGTCGTTGCGGGCGTCGACCATCGCGACGACGGTGGGGACGCCCGCCGCCCGCACCCGCTCCAGCGTCGCCCGAGCGGCAGCCGTCACATACCCCCTGCCCCAGTACGCCCGCCCGAGCCGCCAGCCGATCTCGATCTCGCCGACCGGCCCGAACGACGTGTGCGGCCACGGCTGCGCGCCGGTGAACCCGATGACCTCGTCCCGCTCGTCGAGCATCGTCCAGAGACAGAAGCCCCGTTCGGCGGCGTGCCCCCGCTGACGGGCGGTGAACTCCTCGTACTCGGTGAGCGGCGCCGGACCGCCGTGGAACTCCATGACGTCCGGATCGTCGAAGAGGCGGTGCCAGTGACGCGCGTCCTCCTCGGTGGGAACGCGGAGCCGTACGACGGGGACCGGTCGGGTGATGTCGTTCACGCGGGCAGCCCTTCAACTTGTCGATCAGTACGCACCCATAGACTGCACCTGTCCAGTGCCGAACATGCTCACCGCCGTCGGTACACATGATGGGACCCGGCCGCCGGGCCCACGAGACTTCGGGAGATCCCGCTGTGACCGAGCCCCTCTCCGAACACACCGCGGATGTGATCGTCGTCGGGGCTGGCCCGGCCGGCTCCACCACCGCGTACCACCTCGCCAAGTCGGGCCTGGACGTCCTGCTCCTGGAGAAGACCGCGTTCCCGCGCGAGAAGGTCTGCGGCGACGGGCTCACGCCGCGCGCCACCAAGCAGTTGGTGGGCATGGGCATCGACATCTCCGAAGAGGCCGGCTGGCTCCGCAACAAGGGGCTGCGGATCATCGGCGGCGGGGTACGGCTCCAGCTCGACTGGCCCGATCTCGCCAGCTACCCGGACTACGGACTCGTACGCAAGCGCGACGACTTCGACGAGCAACTGGCCCGCCAGGCGCAGAAGGCCGGGGCGCGGCTGCACGAGCGTTGCAACGTCGGGGCGCCGATCATCGATCAGCGCACCGGCCGTATCACCGGCGTCAACGCCAGGATGGGCGAGGAGAAGACGCCCGTCACCTTCCACGCGCCGCTCGTCGTCGCCGCCGACGGCAACTCCACGCGGCTCTCGCTCGCGATGGGGCTGCACCGGCGCGAGGACCGGCCGATGGGCGTCGCCGTCCGTACGTACTTCACCTCGCCCCGGCACGACGACGACTATCTGGAGTCGTGGCTGGAGCTGTGGGACCGGCGCGGGCCCCAGGACCGGCTGCTTCCGGGCTACGGCTGGATCTTCGGGATGGGCGACGGCACGTCCAACGTCGGTCTGGGCATTCTCAACTCGTCCTCCGCCTTCAAGGAGCTGGACTGGCGCGAGGTGCTCAAGGCGTGGTGCGCCTCGATGCCGGAGGACTGGGGCTACACACCCGACAACATGACGATGCCCATCCGCGGCGCCGCGCTGCCGATGGCCTTCAACCGGCAGCCGCACTACACCAAGGGCCTGCTGCTGGTCGGTGACGCGGGCGGTCTGGTGAACCCGTTCAACGGCGAGGGCATCGCGTACGCCATGGAGTCCGGCCAGATCGCGGCGGACGTCATCGTGCAGGCGCAGTCCCGGCAGACCCCGGGGCAGCGCGAGATGGCTCTCCAGCGCTATCCGCGGGTCCTCAAGGACACCTACGGCGGTTACTACTCGCTGGGCCGCGCCTTCGTGAAGCTCATCGGCAACCCGAAGGTCATGAAGATCGCGACGCAGCGGGGGCTCACGCACCCGCTGCTGATGAAGTTCACGCTGAAGATGCTGGCGAATCTCACCGACCCGACGGGCGGCGACGCGATGGACCGCATCATCAACGGCCTGAGCAAGGTCGCGCCCAAGTCCTGACCGCCCCGGCCGGCCGTACGGCGGGGCTCACGCCCCGCCGTCGGTCCCCGCCGCCCGGAGACCCTCGCCGGCCGGCCCGGCGAGGGTCCCGCCGCCGGCCGTCGCCCACTTCCGCAGGGCCTCGGCGTCGGCGAACCTGCCGAGGTTCGTGTCCAGCGGGCTGTCCGTGTACTGGTGGAACTTCCACGCCGCCTTGATCCGGGGCTTGCCCGGCGTCACGTAGTCCGCGATCCACAGGGCGTCGCCCGCCTGGCTCGTGGTGTCGCGGTTGAGCCAGAAGTCCCGGTTGCAGTACAGCCCGACGCGGTGGTCCGCGCCGCGCAGCCGCTTGAGCTCCGCCAGGAAGGCGTCCTTCGACGCGCACGAGACGTCCGCGTCCTCCCAGTCGGCGAACAGCAAGTCGCCCGCGCGCTCGGCGGCCTTGTCCACGAAGTACTTCGCCTGGGCCTTCATGCTGCCGGGCCGCAGGAAGTGGTAGAAGCCGACGACCAGTCCGGCCTCCCGCGCGTGCGCGGCCTGGGCGGCCATCCGGGGGTTGATGTAGGAGGTGCCCTCGGTCGCCTTGACGATGGCGAACTGCAGGCCCTTCGTGGAGAACGACGAACTCTGGTACGACGCGACGTCGACGCCCTTGACGGTCATCGGGGTGCCTCCTGCGTGGTGCGGGGTGGGGGGTGGTTGCGCTGTCTGTCCGATGCCCCCGTTGCCGAGGGGGCACGCACGAACAGGCGGGTCCGCGGGGCCTGTTGGGGCTGAGGGCCGGGATACGCCCTTGTGCGCCGGGGCACGGCCGAGGGCCGCCGCTCCCCGGGGCGGGGGAGCGACGGCCCTCGGCCGTGCTGTCGTGCGGTTCGTGCGGTTCCTACGGAGGTGCCGGTCGGTCAGAGGAGCCGGACCGCGCCGCTCGGCGGGTCCCAGTCCAGCGTCTTCTCCACGACGCCCGTACCGGAGTTCTGCGCGCCGATGAACTTGCCGCCGCCGGAGTAGATCCCCACGTGGTACGCGCTGCCCGCGCCGCCCCAGTAGAGGATGTCGCCGGGCTGGAGGTTGTCCAGGGAGACCTGGGTGCCGGAGGTCGACTGCGGCTGCGAGGTGCGCGGCAGGTCGACGCCGATCTGGCGGTACGCGGCCTGGACGAGGCTGGAACAGTCCCACGAGTCGGGGCCGGTGGAGCCGAGGACGTACGCGTCGCCGACCTGGGCGCGCGCGAAGGCCAGGACGGCCGCGGCCGAGCCGGTGGCCTGCGTGGTGCCGTACGAGGCCCCCGAGGACGAGCCGGAGGAGGCGGAGAGCGTCGTGCGCTCCTCGGAGCGTGAGGCGCGCTCCTCGGCCGCGGCCTCGGCGCGGGCGGCGGCCTCGGCGGCCTTCTCCTTCGCGGCGGCCTCCGCCCTGCGCTCCGCCTCGGCCTTGGCCTTCTTGGCGGCCTTCGCCGCCCGGGTGGCCGCGGCGTCCTCGCGCGCCTGGAGTTCGAGGTCGACCGCGACCTGCTGGGTGGCGGCGGCGGACTGCGCGACGGCGCCGGCGATGCCGGAGGTGAGCGTGGGCATCTCGATGGTCTCGGTCACCGGCTCGGCGTTGGCCGGAGCGGCGGCACCAGCCAGCGCGATGGTGCTGAGGACGCCACCGGCAACTCCGGACCGGATCGCGGTTTTCGACGCGCCTCGGCGGGGCTTCCGGTGGCTTCGTATGTGAGCGGTGTGGGACATGGGACCAATCGCTATCAGGGCTTTCGGTTCCCTTCAAGAAACGTGTGTTGCGCCACAGTTACGTTCGGAATAGATCAATCCGCTTAGCGGTGACTCTTATTGACGCCGTAACGGGCAAAACGGGCGACGGTGATCATGGCCTTGATCAGAGGGTTTCGGTGAATCGCCCGGATTGCCCGCTGCCTACCATCCGTTCGCTTCGATGGCCAAGCCCCGCTTTCGAGAAGGTTGGGCGTAGTGGCACAGGTCACAGAATGGTGAAGGCGGCGGCTCGCGGGTGCTCGTTCGCGCGCGCTCGTGAACACGTGCACGCTCTCCGGCTCCGAGCGCTCCGGCGAGGCCCGTCCACCCTCGTTCATGTCCGCGCCCGGCTCCGTCCACCTCCGTCCGCGGACCTCCCCCGCGCGGGTGGGGCGCGCGTTTATCACCCGCCCGCGCCCATCTCCAATTTGCCGCTCTCCGCAATGTCTTGATAGAGCCGCACACCCTCCGACCAGCGGTGACTCTCCGCATTGTTACCTCAAGTGACCGATTGGACGCTGCCCGTTCGAAGATCAACAGGCTCTCCGGCGCATGATCGATCGTCAGGTGGTGGAGATCACAAACTCCTTGCCCCACCCCGTGTCGCAGATCACAGACCGGGAGGCATAGGATGCGGGACAGTCCGGCTTGTGAACTGCCTCACATACGCGTGATCTTCGTGGGGCGGGAGACAGAAGCTCGGTTGAGGACCAACGGTCAGGGACGACTGGAAGGAGCGAGGAGCGTGAATGCCTACGCGCCAATCCTCGTGCTCGGCGCTCTCGGTGCCGCGTTTGCGATCTTCTCCGTGGTGGCGGCCACGCTTATCGGCCCGAAAAGGTACAACCGGGCAAAACTCGAAGCGTACGAGTGCGGCATCGAGCCCACTCCCACGCCGGCCGGAGGTGGCCGCTTTCCTATCAAGTACTACCTGACGGCGATGCTCTTCATCATTTTCGACATCGAGGTCGTCTTCCTTTACCCCTGGGCCGTCACCTTCGACGCGCTGGGGCTTTTCGGGCTCGTGGAGATGCTGCTCTTCGTGCTCACCGTCTTCGTCGCCTACGCGTATGTGTGGCGGCGCGGCGGTCTGGAATGGGACTAAAGGCGCGGAGGGGCAACCAATGGGACTCGAAGAGAAGCTGCCGAGCGGCTTTCTGCTGACCACCGTCGAGCAGGCCGCGGGCTGGGTGCGGAAGTCGTCCGTGTTCCCGGCGACCTTCGGCCTCGCCTGCTGCGCCATCGAGATGATGACGACGGGCGCCGGCCGGTACGACCTGGCCCGGTTCGGCATGGAGGTCTTCCGCGGTTCGCCGCGACAGGCGGACCTGATGATCGTCGCGGGCCGGGTGAGCCAGAAGATGGCGCCCGTCCTGAGGCAGGTCTACGACCAGATGCCGAATCCCAAGTGGGTCATCTCCATGGGGGTTTGCGCGTCGTCGGGCGGGATGTTCAACAACTACGCGATCGTCCAGGGCGTCGACCACATCGTCCCCGTCGACATCTATCTGCCGGGCTGCCCGCCGCGGCCGGAGATGCTGATGGACTCCATCCTCAAGCTCCACCAGAAGATCCAGGGCTCCAAGCTCGGGGTCAACCAGGAGGAGGCCGCCCGCGAGGCGGAGGAGGCGGCGCTGAAGGCGCTCCCGACGATCGAGATGAAGGGCCTTCTCAGGTGAGCGACGAGCAGCGGTCCGGAAGTTCCCCGGACAACGGCACGGCCGAGGGGGCCGCCGGCGGCATTCCGTCCGCGCGCGGCCAGGCCTCCGAGGTCATCGGCGTACGCAAGGGCATGTTCGGCACGGACAGCGGCGGCGGTGACACCAGCGGTTACGGCGGTCTCGTCAGGACCGTGACCCTGCCGGGCGCCTCCAGCCGCCCCTACGGCGGCCGCGACGGTGTCTTCGACGAGATCGCCGACGAACTCGAGGGCGCGCTGGAGGAGCAGGGACTCCTGCCCGCCAACGCCATCGAGAAGACGGTCGTCGACCGCGGCGAACTCACCTTCCACATCGCCCGCGAGCATCTGGTCCAGGTGGCCAGGACCCTGCGCGACGACCCGGCGCTCCGCTTCGAGCTCTGCACGGGTGTCTCGGGCGTCCACTTCCTGGGCGACAAGGGCCGCGAGCTGCACGCCGTCTACCACCTGCGTTCGCTGACGCACGGCCGGCTGATCCGCCTCGAAGTGTCCGCACCGGACAGCGACCCGCACGTCCCGTCCCTGGTCGAGGTCTATCCGACCAACGACTGGCACGAGCGCGAGACGTACGACTTCTTCGGCCTGATCTTCGACGGCCACCCCGCCCTCACCCGGATCATGATGCCGGACGACTGGCAGGGCTTCCCGCAGCGCAAGGACTATCCCCTCGGCGGCATCGCCGTCGAGTACAAGGGCGCCCAGATCCCGTCTCCGGACCAGCGGAGGTCGTACTCATGACCACCCCCCACGCAACTCCCCGTGCCACCACCGAGGGCACCGTCTACACCGTCACGGGCGGTGACTGGGACGAGGTCGTCGAGACCGCGGCCAAGTCGGACGACGAGCGCATCATCGTCAACATGGGTCCCCAGCACCCGTCGACGCACGGCGTGCTCAGGCTGATCCTGGAGATCGAGGGCGAGACCGTCACCGAGGCCCGCTGCGGCATCGGCTACCTCCACACCGGTATCGAGAAGAACCTCGAATTCCGCAACTGGACGCAGGGCACCACCTTCGTCACGCGCATGGACTACCTGACGTCGTTCTTCAACGAGGCGGCGTACTGCCGCGGCGTGGAGACGCTGCTGGGTATCGAGGACGACATCCCGGACCGGGCGAACATCATCCGCGTCCTGCTGATGGAGCTCAACCGGCTCTCCTCGCACCTGGTCTGCATCGCCACCGGCGGTATGGAGCTCGGCGCGACGACGATCATGATCTACGGCTTCCGTGATCGTGAACTGATTCTCGACGCCTACGAGTTGATCACCGGTCTGCGGATGAACCACGCGTACATCCGGCCCGGCGGCCTCGCCCAGGACCTTCCCCCGGGCGCCGTCGACCATCTGCGCGAGCTGCTGAAGACCCTGCGCAAGAACCTGCCGGAGTACGACGCGCTCGCCACCGGCAACCCGATCTTCAAGGCCCGTATGCAGGACGTCGGCTATCTCGACCTGGCCGGCTGCATGGCGCTCGGCGCCACCGGCCCGATACTGCGAGCGGCCGGCCTGCCCCACGACCTGCGCAAGACCGACCCGTACTGCGGCTACGAGACGTACGACTTCGACATCCCCACCGCCGAGACCTGCGACGCCTACGGGCGCTTCCTGATCCGGCTGGAGGAGATGCGGCAGTCGCTGCGGATCGTGGAGCAGTGCCTGGACCGGCTGGAGCCGGGTCCGGTGATGGTCGGCGACAAGAAGATCGCCTGGCCCGCGCAGCTCGCGCTCGGCCCGGACGGTCTCGGCAACTCGCTCGACCACATCAAGAACATCATGGGTACGTCCATGGAGGCCCTGATCCATCACTTCAAGCTGGTGACGGAGGGCTTCCGGGTCCCGCCCGGGCAGACGTACGCCGCCGTCGAGTCGCCCAAGGGCGAACTCGGCGTGCACGTCGTCTCCGACGGGGGCACCCGCCCCTACCGGGTCCACTTCCGCGACCCGTCGTTCACCAATCTCCAGTGCATGGCGGCCATGTGTGAGGGCGGCCAGGTCGCCGATGTCATCGTCGCCGTCGCGTCCATCGACCCCGTGATGGGAGGCGTCGACCGGTGACCACCACACCGAGTTCCGAGGTCAGCCTCGGAATGCCCCAACTCCCCGCCCCCGACTACCCGGCCGATGTACGCGCCCGGCTGGAGACGGACGCCAAGGAGGTGATCGCCCGCTACCCCGACAGCCGCTCGGCCCTGCTGCCGCTGCTGCACCTCACCCAGTCCGAGGACGGGTACGTCACCCGTACCGGCGTCCGGTTCTGCGCCGAGATGCTCGGGCTGACCACGGCCGAGGTGACCGCGGTCTCCACCTTCTACTCGATGTACCGGCGCAAGCCGTCCGGCGACTACCAGGTCGGCGTCTGCACCAACACGCTCTGCGCGGTGATGGGCGGCGACGCCATCTTCGACGAGCTGAAGGAGCACCTGGGCGTCGGCAACAACGAGACCACCGAGGACGGCAAGGTCACGCTGGAGCACATCGAGTGCAACGCGGCCTGCGACTTCGCGCCGGTGGTGATGGTCAACTGGGAGTTCTTCGACAACCAGACCGTCGAGTCGGCGAAGCGGCTCGTGGACGACCTGAGGGCCGGCGAGCAGGTCAGCCCGACGCGCGGCGCGCCCCTGTGCACGTACAAGGAGACGGCCCGCATCCTCGCCGGCTTCCCCGACGAGCGCCCCGGCGCCGTCGACGCCACCGGTGGCGCGGGTCCGGCCTCGCTGATCGGCCTGAAGCTCGCCAAGGGCGAGGCACCCCCGGCCCGTACGCCCGCGCCGCGCGGCGACCGGGCACCCCGGGACACACCGCCCGAGCCCGGTTCCGAGCACCTCAGCTCCCACGACGCGCCGCAGCAGACCGCGCCGTCCGATCCCGCGAATCCCACGGGCCCGGTCGCCGAGGAGGGGAAGTGATGACCACCGCACCCGAGATGAGCGACACCGGCCCGGAGAAGCTCCTCTCTCCGGTCCTGTCCGCGTTCTGGGACCAGCCCGACGCGTGGACGCTGGAGACCTACCGGCGGCACGAGGGGTACGAGGGGCTGCGCAAGGCACTCGCCATGACGCCCGACGACCTCATCGCGTACGTGAAGGACTCCGGTCTGCGCGGCAGGGGCGGCGCGGGCTTCCCCACCGGCATGAAGTGGCAGTTCATCCCGCAGGGCGACGGCAAACCGCACTATCTCGTCGTCAACGCCGACGAGTCGGAGCCGGGCACCTGCAAGGACATCCCCCTTCTCTTCGCCAATCCGCACTCCCTCATCGAGGGAATGATCATCGCGTGCTACGCGATCCGCTCGTCGCACGCCTTCATCTATCTGCGCGGCGAGGTCGTGCCCGTACTGCGCAGGCTGCACGAGGCCGTACGCGAGGCCTACGAGGCGGGCTACCTCGGCAAGGACATCCTCGGCAGCGGGATCGACCTCGACATCACCGTGCACGCGGGGGCCGGCGCGTACATCTGCGGCGAGGAGACCGCGCTGCTGGACTCGCTGGAAGGACGGCGCGGACAGCCCCGGCTGCGCCCGCCGTTCCCGGCGGTCGCGGGTCTGTACGCGTGCCCCACTGTGGTGAACAACGTCGAGTCCATCGCCTCTGTTCCCGCGATCCTCAACCGCGGCAAGGACTGGTTCAAGTCGATGGGCAGCGAGAAGTCCGCGGGCTTCACGCTGTACTCGCTCAGCGGCCATGTCGCCGCCCCCGGCCAGTACGAGGCCCCGCTCGGCATCACGCTGCGCCAGCTGCTCGACATGGGCGGCGGCATGCGGCCGGGCCACCGGCTCAAGTTCTGGACACCGGGCGGCTCCTCGACCCCGATGTTCACCGACGAGCACCTGGACGTGCCCCTCGACTACGAGGGCGTCGGCGCCGCCGGCTCCATGCTCGGCACCAAGGCGCTCCAGTGCTTCGACGAGACGACCTGCGTGGTGCGGGCCGTCACCCGCTGGACCGAGTTCTACGCCCACGAGTCCTGCGGCAAGTGCACACCGTGCCGTGAAGGCACCTACTGGCTGGTCCAGTTGCTCCGCGACATCGAGGCCGGCAAGGGCGTGCCCTCCGACCTCGACAAACTGAACGACATCGCCGACAACATCAACGGCAAGTCGTTCTGCGCCCTCGGCGACGGCGCGGCGGCGCCGATCTTCTCCTCGCTCAAGTACTTCCGCGAGGAGTACGAGCAGCACATCACCGGCAAGGGCTGTCCCTTCGACCCGGCGAAGTCCACCCTGTGGGCCGACCGACCCGCGCACCTGGAGGTGAACGCATGACAGTCACCACCTCCGCCCCCACAGGCGGCGGCGAGGCGGCGGTCCCGCCCGAAGATCTCGTCTCGCTGACGATCGACGGCATCGAGATCTCGGTCCCCAAGGGGACCCTGGTCATCCGCGCCGCCGAACTCCTCGGCATCGAGATCCCCCGGTTCTGCGACCACCCGCTCCTCGACCCGGCCGGCGCCTGCCGGCAGTGCATCGTCGAGGTCGAGGGCCAGCGCAAGCCGATGGCGTCCTGCACCATCACCTGCACCGACGGCATGGTCGTCAAGTCGCAGATCACCTCGCCCGTCGCCGAGAAGGCGCAGCGCGGTGTGATGGAGCTGCTGCTCATCAACCACCCGCTGGACTGCCCGGTCTGCGACAAGGGCGGCGAGTGCCCGCTGCAGAACCAGGCCATGAGCGCCGGTCAGGCCGACACCCGGTTCGAGGGCAAGAAACGGACCTTCGAGAAGCCCGTACCGATCTCCACCCAGGTGCTGCTCGACCGTGAGCGGTGCGTGCTCTGCGCGCGCTGCACCCGCTTCTCCAACCAGGTCGCGGGCGACCCGGTGATCGAGTTCCTGGAGCGCGGCGCGCTCCAGCAGGTCGGTATCGGGGTGGGCGACCCGTTCGAGTCGTACTTCTCCGGCAACACCATCCAGATCTGCCCGGTCGGCGCGCTGACCTCGGCGGCGTACCGCTTCCGCTCCCGCCCCTTCGACCTGGTCTCCTCGCCGAGCGTGTGCGAGCACTGCGCGGGCGGCTGCGCCACGCGCACCGACCACCGGCGCGGCAAGGTCATGCGGCGCATGGCCGCCGACGACCCCGAGGTCAACGAGGAGTGGATCTGCGACAAGGGGCGGTTCGGCTTCCGCTACGCGCAGAAGCTGGACCGGATCACCTCACCCCTCGTACGCAACGCCGACGGTGAGCTGGAGCCGGCGAGCTGGCCCGAGGCACTCGCCGCCGCCGCGGCCGGTCTCGCCGGCGCGCGCGGCCGGTCCGCCGTCCTGACCGGCGGCCGGCTGACCGTCGAGGACTCCTACGCGTACGCCAAGTTCGCCCGGGTCGCGCTCGACACCAACGACATCGACTTCCGCGCGCGCGTGCACAGCGCCGAGGAGGCCGAGTTCCTCGCGGCCCATGTCGCCGGCCACGGCGTCGACCTGGACGGCAAGGGGATCACGAACACCACGCTGGAGAAGGCCCCGGCCGTCCTCCTCGTCGGCTTCGAGTCCGAGGAGGAGGCGCCCGGCCTCTTCCTGAGGATGCGCAAGGCCCACCGCAAGCACGGGCAGCGCAGCTTCTCCCTCGCCACGCACGCCACACCCGGTCTGAAGAAGGCGGGCGGCACGCTGCTGCCCGCCGCGCCCGGCACCGAGACCGAGTGGCTCGACGCGCTCGCCTCGCAGACGGGCCTCGAGGGCGCGGGCGTCCGCGCCGCCGACGCCCTGCGCGAGAGCGGCGCGGTGATCGTCGTCGGCGAACGGCTCGCCGCCGTTCCCGGCGGGCTCACCGCCGCCGAACGGGCCGCCACCGCGACCGGCGCCAAGCTCGTCTGGGTGCCGCGCAGGGCCGGTGAGCGCGGCGCGGTCGAGGCCGGCGCGCTCGCGACGCTGCTGCCCGGCGGCCGTCCCGCCACGGACCCCCGGGCCCGTGAGGAGGTCGCCGAGGTCTGGCGGGTACGCGAACTGCCGCACCGCCACGGCCGGGACACCGGCCAGATCGTCGAGGCCGCCGCGACCGGCGAACTCGGCGCGCTGGTCGTCGCGGGCGTCGAGGTCGCCGACCTGCCCGACCCGGCACGTGCGCGTGAGGCGCTCGCGGCCGTCGGCTTCCTGGTCTCGCTGGAGCTGCGGCCCAGCGAGGTCACCGACCACGCCGACGTCGTCTTCCCCGTCGCGGCCGTCGCCGAGAAGGCCGGCACCTTCCTCAACTGGGAGGGCCGGGTCCGGATGTTCGAGGCGGCGCTCAAGCCCGAGCAGATGACGCGCCGGCTGGCCACGGACGACGCGCGGGTGCTGCACATGCTCGCCGACGCCATGGACGTGTCCCTGGCGCTGCCCGATCTGAAGGCCGTCCACACCGAACTGGACCGGCTCGGCACCTGGGACGGCGCGCGCGCCGAAGGCCCCGTCGAGTCGTCGCGTCCGCTGCCCCGTCCGGGCACGGGCGAGGCGGTGCTCGCCGGTCACCGGCTGCTGCTCGACCAGGGCCGGCTCCAGGACGGCGACGAGGCCCTGGCGGGCACCCGTCACGCGGCCGTGGCCCGGCTCTCCGCCACCACGGCGGCCGAGACGGGCGTCAAGGACGGCGACGTCCTGGCCGTGACCGGCCCCGCCGGCACGGTCGAACTGCCGCTCAGCGTCACGGAGATGCCCGACAAGGTCGTCTGGCTGCCGCTGAACTCGGCCGGCGGCGGTGTCCTCGCGGACACCGGCTCCCGGCCGGGCACGCTGGTCCGGATCGGCCCCGCCGAGGCCGAGGCCCCGGCCGGAGCCCCGGAGTCCGACGCACCGGAGGTGCGCGCATGACCGCCCTCGACCGACTCGGCGCGGCCCCCGCGCAGAGCGTCCTCGCCGCCGAGGACCTCTCGATGTTCGGCACCGACCCGTGGTGGCTGGTGGCCCTCAAGGCCGTCTTCTGCTTCGCGTTCCTGATGGTGACCGTGCTGGTCGCCATCGTCTGGGAGCGCAAGGTCGTCGCCTGGATGCAGCTGCGCATCGGCCCCAACCGGCACGGCCCCTGGGGCATGCTCCAGTCGCTCGCCGACGGCATCAAGCTGATGCTGAAGGAAGACGTCGTCGTCAAGCGGGCCGACAAGGTCGTCTACGTCCTGGCGCCGATCATCGCGGCGGTGCCCGCCTTCATGGCGATCGCCGTGATCCCCTTCGGCCCCGCGGGCAACGAGGTGTCGATCTTCGGCCACCGTACGACGATGCAGCTGACCGACCTGCCGATCGCGATGCTCTACATCCTCGCGGTCGCCTCGGTCGGCATCTACGGCATCGTCCTCGCCGGCTGGTCGTCCGGGTCGACGTACCCGCTGCTCGGCGGTCTGCGCTCGTGCGCGCAGATGATCTCGTACGAGATCGCCATGGGCGCCGCGTTCGCCTCGGTGTTCCTCTACTCCGGGACGATGTCGACCTCCGCGATCGTCGAGGCGCAGGCCGACCGGTGGTACATCATCCTGCTGCCGGTCTCCTTCATCATCTACATCGTCACGATGGTCGGCGAGACCAACCGCGCGCCGTTCGACATGCCCGAGTCCGAGGGCGACCTGGTCGGCGGCTTCAACACCGAGTACTCGTCGATCAAGTTCGCGCTGTTCATGCTGGCCGAGTACGTCAACATGGTCACCGTCTCCGCCGTCTCCGCCACGCTCTTCCTGGGCGGCTGGCGGGCCCCGTACCCCATCTCCACGTTCTGGGAGGGTGCGAACCACGGCTGGTGGCCGATGCTCTGGTTCATCGTCAAGGTCCAGCTGCTGCTGTTCTTCTTCATCTGGCTGCGCGGCACGCTCCCGCGGGTGCGCTACGACCAGCTGATGAAGCTCGGCTGGAAGGTCCTGATCCCGGTCTCGGTCGTCTGGCTGATGCTGGTGGCCACCGTGCGCGCCCTGCGGAACGAGAACTACGACTTCCAGGACATCGTGCTCTACGTGGCCGGGGCCGTCATCGCGATCCTGCTGCTCTCCTTCGTCGCCGACATCTTCCGGGACAAGAAGGAGAAGGCCGCCGCCGCGGCCGAACCACCACCGCCCCCGTTCGATCCGATGGCCGGTGGATACCCGGTGCCTCCGCTGCCCGGGCAGAGCCTGCCGCCCGTGCCGCGACGGCGCTCACGCGGTGAGCGCGAACTGATTGTCAGTGGCGGGGTCAATACTGAGAGTGACGGAAAGGAGGGTGACGGTGTCTGACAACGCTTCCAAGGGTTCGAAGGGGGACGACCCCGGTGCGCGCCGGCTGAATCCGGTCGCCGGCTTCGGCGTGACCTTCAAGGCCATGTTCAAGAAGCGGCTGACCGAGCAGTATCCGGAGACGGAGAAGGTGACGGCGCCGCGCTTCCACGGCCGCCATCAGCTGAACCGTCATCCGGACGGTCTGGAGAAGTGCATCGGCTGTGAGCTGTGCGCCTGGGCCTGCCCGGCGGACGCGATCTATGTCGAGGGCGCGGACAACACCGAGGAGGAGCGCTACTCCCCGGGCGAGCGTTACGGCCGCGTCTACCAGATCAACTACGCCCGCTGCATCCTGTGCGGACTCTGCATCGAGGCGTGCCCCACGCGGGCGCTGACGATGACCAACGAGTTCGAGCTGGCCGACAGTTCGCGCGAGAACCTCATCTACACCAAGGAGCAGCTCCTCGCCGGTCTGCAGGAGGGCATGGTCGAGTCCCCGCACTCGATCTTCCCCGGCACGGACGAACAGGACTACTACCGGGGCCTGGTGACCGAGGCCGCCCCCGGCACGGTCCGGCAGGTCGCCTTCACCAAGGGCGAGCGCCCGCAGGAAGGCGCCTCCGACTTCGGCGAGGACGAACCGGCGTCGAGGAAGGTGATCGGAGGATGAACACGCTCGCCGCTTCCCTCACCTCGACCGGCGAGGCCGTCCAGTTCTGGATTCTCGGCACCGTCGCCGTGATCGGCGCGCTCTGCACCATCCTGATGAGGCGGGCCGTGCACAGCGCGCTCTGCCTCGCCGGGACCATGATCATCCTGGCGGTCTTCTACCTGGCCAACGGGGCGTACTTCCTGGGCATCGTCCAGATCGTCGTCTACACAGGCGCGATCATGATGCTGTTCCTCTTCGTGGTCATGCTCGTCGGCGTCACCGCCGCCGACTCGCTCACGGAGACGATCAAGGGCCAGCGCTGGTGGGCCGCCGCGTGCGGGCTCGGCTTCGGTGTCCTGCTGATCGCCGGCATCGGCAACGCGTCGCTGACGACCTTCACCGGACTCGGCGTCGCCAACGCCGGGGGCAACGTGGAGGGCCTCGCGGCCCTGGTCTTCACCAAGTACGTGTTCGCCTTCGAGATCACCGGCGCCCTGCTGATCACGGCCTCGGTCGGCGCGATGGTGCTCACGCACCGCGAGCGCACCGAACGGGCCCTGACCCAGCGCGAGATGTCCGAGCAGCGGATCCGCAGCAAGCAGTTGCCGCCGCTGCCCGCACCCGGTGTCTACGCCCGGCACAACGCGGTGGACATCGCCGGTCTGCTGCCCGACGGCACCGCCTCCGAGCTGACCGTCAGCCAGACGCTCAAGAACCGCGGCCAGATCCGGGACGTGTCCGGCGAGGCCATGGCCGACCTGAAGGCGCTGGAGCAGCGGTCGAGCGAGCGCCTCGGCCGTGTGGACCGCCGGGACCGCGAGGATGGGGTCACCAAATGAATCCGGTCAACTACCTCTATCTCGCCGCCCTGCTCTTCACCATCGGCGCGGCGGGAGTGCTGATCCGGCGCAACGCGATCGTCGTCTTCATGTGCGTCGAGCTGATGCTCAACGCGTGCAACCTCGCGTTCGTCGCCTTCTCCCGGATGCACGGCAATCTGGACGGCCAGATCATCGCGTTCTTCACGATGGTCGTGGCCGCGGCGGAAGTCGTCGTCGGGCTCGCGATCATCGTGTCGCTGTTCCGTTCGCGCCACTCGGCCTCGGTCGACGACGCCAGCCTGATGAAGCTCTGAGGGGTCGCTGAATCGTGGAGAATCTGATTGCGCCGCTCATCGCGGCGCCCCTGCTCGGAGCAGGTCTTCTGCTGTGCGGCGGGCGACGTCTCGACCGGGTGGGACATCTGCTCGGCACGCTGCTGGCGGCCGCCTCCTTCGTGATCGGCGTGGTGCTGTTCGCGGACATGCTGGGCAAGGGCGGCGAGGAACGCGCCCTGCACCAGCACCTGTTCAGCTGGGTGCCCGTCGAGGGCTTCCAGGCGGACATCGCCTTCCAGCTCGACCAGTTGTCGATGACGTTCGTCCTGCTCATCACGGGCGTCGGCACCCTGATCCACATCTACTCCATCGGGTACATGGAGCACGACGAGCGGCGCCGCCGCTTCTTCGGCTATCTGAACCTGTTCCTCGCGGCGATGCTGCTGCTCGTCCTCGCGGACAACTACCTGCTGCTGTACTTCGGCTGGGAGGGTGTCGGCCTCGCGTCGTACCTGCTCATCGGCTTCTGGCAGCACAAGCCCAGCGCGGCCACGGCGGCCAAGAAGGCCTTCCTGGTCAACCGCGTCGGCGACATGGGCCTGTCGATCGCGATCATGCTGATGTTCACCACCTTCGGTACGTTCGCCTTCGGGCCCGTCCTGGAGTCCACCGGTGAGGCGAGCGGCGGCACACTGACGGGCATCGGCCTGATGCTGCTGCTCGCCGCCTGCGGCAAGTCGGCGCAGGTGCCGCTCCAGTCCTGGCTCGGCGACGCGATGGAGGGCCCGACCCCGGTCTCGGCCCTGATCCACGCGGCGACGATGGTGACCGCGGGCGTGTATCTGATCACCCGCTCCGGCGCGATCTTCAACGCGTCGCCGGACGCCCAGCTGGTGGTCGTGGTCGTCGGAGCGGTCACGCTCCTCTTCGGTGCGATCGTCGGTTGCGCGAAGGACGACATCAAGAAGGCCCTCGCGGGCTCGACGATGTCCCAGATCGGCTACATGATCCTGGCCGCGGGCCTCGGCCCGATCGGCTACGTCTTCGCGATCATGCACCTGGTGACGCACGGCTTCTTCAAGGCGGGGCTGTTCCTCGGCGCCGGCTCGGTCATGCACGGCATGAACGACGAAGTGGACATGCGGAAGTACGGCGGACTGCGCAGGTACATGCCGGTCACCTTCGTCACCTTCGGTCTCGGCTATCTCGCGATCATCGGCTTCCCGGGTCTCTCCGGCTTCTGGTCGAAGGACAAGATCATCGAGGCTGCGTTCGCCAAGGGAGGCACCGAGGGCTGGATCCTCGGCGCCGTCACCCTGCTCGGCGCGGCCCTCACCGCGTACTACATGACGCGCGTGATGCTGATGACCTTCTTCGGCGAGAAGCGCTGGCAGCCCGACGCCGAGGGCAACGAGCCGCACCCGCACGAGTCGCCCAAGTCGATGACGATCCCGATGATCGTCCTCGCCTTCGGCTCGGTCTTCGCGGGCGGACTCTTCTCGGTCAACGAGGCCTTCGTGAAGTGGCTGGAGCCGGTCACGCACTTCGAGCACGGCCACCCGCCGATCAGCGCGGCGGCCGTCACCACGTCCACGGTCGTGGTGCTGCTCATCGGTGTCGGCGCCGCCTATCTCCAGTACGGCCGCAAGCCGGTCCCGGTCGTCGCGCCGCGCGGCTCGCTGCTCACCCGGGCCGCCCGCCGCGATCTCCTCCAGGACGACTTCAACCATGTGGTCCTGGTCCGCGGCGGCGAGCACCTCACCCGCTCCCTCGTGTACGTCGACCACACCCTGGTCGACGGTGTCGTCAACGGCACGGCGGCGTCGTTCGGCGGGCTCTCGGGCCGGCTGCGCAAGCTTCAGAACGGCTACGCCCGCTCCTACGCGGTCTCGATGTTCGGAGGTACGGCAGTGCTCATCGCCGCGACCCTGTTGATGAGGGCGGTGTAATCAGATGTCGTTCCCCCTTCTGACGGCGACGGCGGCCGTCCCGGCGATCGGCGCGATCGTCACGGCGGCCGTCCCGGCCGCCAGGCGCACGGCGGCCAAGTGGGTCGCGCTGACCTTCTCGCTCGCCACGCTCGTGCTGGCGGCGGTCGCGCTGGTCCGCTTCGAACCCGGAGGCGACCGGTATCAGCTGACGGAGTCCCACGCCTGGATCTCCGACTTCGGAGTCCGGTACGAACTGGGCGTGGACGGCATCGGTGTGTCGCTCATGGCGCTCACCGCCCTGCTGATGCCCTTCATCATCCTCGCGGGCTGGCACGACGCGGACCCGCTGGAGACGAAGAGCTCCCGCTGGCGGCCGACGCAGGGCTTCTTCGCCCTGATCCTGATGGTCGAGGCGATGGTGATCCTCTCCTTCGAGGCCACCGACGTCTTCCTCTTCTACATCCTCTTCGAAGCCATGCTCATCCCGGTGTACTTCCTCATCGGCGGCTTCGGGGACCGGGCCCACGCGGGTGGTGACGAGGCGGGAGCCACCCAGCGGTCGTACGCTGCCGTGAAGTTCCTCCTCTACAACCTGGCCGGCGGTCTGATCATGCTGGCTGCGGTCATCGGTCTCTTCGTGGAGGCGGGGACCTTCTCGCTGACGGAGATCGCCGCGGCCAGGGCCAACGGCACGCTGGACATGTCGACGGACATGGAGAGGTGGCTCTTCCTGGGCTTCTTCTTCGCCTTCGCCGTCAAGGCGCCGCTGTGGCCCGTGCACACCTGGCTGCCCAACGCCATGGGCGAGGCGACCGCGCCGGTCGCCGTCCTGATCACCGCGGTGGTCGACAAGGTCGGCACGTTCGCGATGCTGCGCTTCTGCCTCCAGCTCTTCCCGGAGGCGTCCAAGTGGGCCACCCCCGCGGTGCTGGTGCTGGCGCTGATCAGCATCGTCTACGGGGCGCTGCTCGCGGTCGGCCAGCGCGACATCAAGCGGCTCATCGCCTACGCGTCGATCTCGCACTTCGGCTTCA
Source organism: Streptomyces sp. NPDC058653 (assembly GCF_042716895.1). Lineage (NCBI taxonomy): Bacteria > Bacillati > Actinomycetota > Actinomycetes > Kitasatosporales > Streptomycetaceae > Streptomyces > Streptomyces sp. NPDC058653. The sequence continues at coordinate 62,598 of NZ_JBHXRM010000047.1, forward strand.
TCATCATGGGCATCTTCGCGATGACCAGCCAGGGCCAGTCGGGCGCGACGCTCTACATGATCAACCACGGAATCTCGACGGCGGCGCTGCTGCTGGTCGCGGGCTTCCTGATCTCGCGGCGCGGATCCCGGCTCATCTCGGACTACGGCGGTGTGCAGAAGGTCGCCCCGGTCCTGGCCGGCACCTTCCTGATCGGTGGTCTGGCGACTCTCTCGCTGCCGGGGCTCGCCCCGTTCGTGAGTGAATTCCTGGTCCTGGTCGGCACGTTCAGCGTGTATCCGGTGATCGGCGTCATCGCGACGGTCGGCATCGTGCTCGCCGCGCTGTACGTCCTGGTCCTCTACCAGCGCACGATGACGGGTCCGGTCAACGAGTCGGTCCGCACCATGCCGGACCTGAAGCTCCGGGAGCTGGCGGTCGTCACCCCGCTGATCGCGCTCCTTCTCTTCCTGGGCGTCTACCCGAAGCCGCTGACCGACATCGTGAATCCGGCGGTGGAGCACACCATGAGTGACGTACAGAAGACCGATCCCAAGCCCGAGGTGGAGGCAGCACCGTGAGTGCGACAGCTGTCCACAGCCTGTGGACAACGACGGCGGCCGAGGGGATCGACAAGATCCCGGCCCCCAAGATCGAATACGCGCAACTGGCCCCGGTGCTGATCGTGCTGGGCGCCGCCGTCGTGGGCATCCTCCTTGAGGCCTTCGTCCCGAGGAAGGGGCGGTACCACTCGCAGCTCTTCCTCTCGGTCGTCGCCCTGGCCGCCGCGTTCGCCGCGGTGGTCGCCCTGGCGGCGGGCGGATACGGCAGTACGAAGGCGCACCTCGCCGCCATGGGCGCGATCGCCGTGGACGGCCCCGCGCTGTTCCTCCAGGGCGTGATCATCCTGACGGCGATCGTGGCCGTGTTCACCTTCGCCGAGCGCAGGCTCGACCCGGTGAGCCACGGCAACCGCATCGACTCGTTCGCCGCCCAGGGCGCCTCGGTGCCCGGCAGCGAGAGCGAGAAGGAGGCGGTCCGGGCCGGCTTCACCACCACCGAGGTCTTCCCGATCGCGCTGTTCGCGGTCGCCGGCATGCTGGTCTTCCCGGCCGCCAACGACCTGCTGACGCTCTTCATCGCGCTGGAGGTCTTCTCCCTCCCGCTCTACCTCCTCTGCGCGCTGGCGCGCCGCAAGCGGCTGATGTCGCAGGAGGCGGCGGTGAAGTACTTCCTGCTCGGCGCCTTCTCGTCCGCGTTCCTGCTCTTCGGTGTCGCCCTGCTGTACGGCTACGCGGGCTCGGTGTCGTACGCGCGCATCGCCGCCGTCGTCGACGGCTCGGTCGGCACGGTCGACCCGGTCCTCGCGGACACGATGGGCAACGACGCGCTGCTGCTCATCGGCGGCGCGATGATCCTTATGGGTCTGCTGTTCAAGGTCGGCGCGGTGCCGTTCCACATGTGGACCCCGGACGTCTACCAGGGCGCGCCCACACCGGTCACCGGCTTCATGGCCGCCGCGACGAAGGTGGCCGCCTTCGGCGCGCTCCTGCGGCTGCTCTACGTGGTCCTGCCGGGGCTGCGCTGGGACTACCGGCCGGTGATGTTCGGCGTCGCGATCGTCACCATGGTGTTCGGCGCCGTCGTCGCGATCACCCAGACGGACATCAAGCGCCTCCTGGCGTACTCGTCGATCGCGCACGCGGGCTTCATCCTGGCCGGTGTCATCGCCATGACCGACGAGGGCATCTCCTCCGTCCTCTTCTATCTGGCGGCGTACTCCTTCGTCACGGTCGGCGCGTTCGCCGTCGTCACGCTGGTGCGCGACGCGGGCGGCGAGGCGACGCATCTGTCCAAGTGGGCGGGGCTGGGGCGGCGTTCGCCCCTGGTCGCCGCGGTCTTCGCGGTCTTCCTGCTGGCCTTCGCCGGCATCCCGCTGACCTCGGGCTTCTCCGGCAAGTTCGCCGTCTTCAAGGCGGCGGCGGACGGTGGCGCCGGGGCGCTGGTCGTGGTCGGTGTGATCTCCTCGGCGATCGCCGCGTTCTTCTACGTCCGGGTCATCGTGCTGATGTTCTTCAGCGAGCCGAAGGCGGACGGCCCCACGGTCGCCGTGCCCTCGCCGCTGACGATGACGACCATCGGGGTGGGCGTCGCCGTGACGCTGGTGCTGGGCCTCGCGCCGCAGTACTTCCTCGACCTGGCGAGCCAGGCGGGCGTCTTCGTGCGGTAGCCCGTACGGGCAGGGAACGGAGCGGGGGGCCCCCCCCCCCCCGGGGGGCCCCCCCCGGTCCTTTACAAAAAAAAA
>NZ_JBHXRM010000048.1:0-62866 GCF_042716895.1 Streptomyces sp. NPDC058653
GGTACTGCAGGGGGGACCCTGTGGGAGAGTAGGACGCCGCCGAACAATTTTTGTGGGGATGCCCCGCACCTTCAGGTGCGGGGCATTTTCGCGTTTATGGCAACTATGTCGAGGTTTTCAGCGCCCGCCGCATCGGGTATGATTTCTCTCGTTGCCGCGCCCCAATAGCTCAGTCGGTAGAGCGTCTCCATGGTAAGGAGAAGGTCTACGGTTCGATTCCGTATTGGGGCTCCAGCACAAGAGAAGGGCCCCGCCTGATGGCGGGGCCCTTCTTCGTTTGTCCGTCAGTTCGTCTGCCGCCGTCAGCTCTTCTGGGGCTCCGGCACACGCATCGCCAGGATCGCCATGTCGTCCGACGCCGGCTCCGCGGCGAACCTCTCCACCGCTCGCAGCACCCGCGAGGCCACCGCCCCGGCCGTGAGGCCCGTACAGCCCGTCAGTACGTCGACAAGGCCGTCGTCGCCCAACATCCTTGTCCCCTCCCGGCGTTCGGTGACGCCGTCGGTGACGCAGAGGAGGACGTCGCCCGGTTCGAGGGTGACCGTCTGCTCGTACAGCTCCAGGTCCTCCATGACGCCGAGCAGCGGCTGCGGGTCCGCCGCGGCCTCCACCGAGCCGTCCTGACGCAGACGCAACGGGAGCGGATGTCCGGCGCAGACGAATTTGAGGACCGCGCTGCCGTCCTTCTGGGGCCACAACTCCCCGTAGAGCAGCGTCAGGAAGCGGCTGCGGGCGCCCTCGTCGAGAATCGCCGCGTTCAGGCGCTCCAGTACCGCCGGGCCGCTGAAGCCCTCGCGGGCGAGGAGACGGAGCGCGTGCCGGGCGAGGCCCGTCACCGCCGCCGCTTCCGGGCCCGTGCCGCACACGTCGCCGATCGCGAAGCCGTACGCGCCGTCGCGGATCGGGAAGAGGTCGTAGAAGTCGCCACCCACCTCGTTGCCCTCGCCCGCGGCGCGGTAGATGACCTCGACCTCGACGTTGGGCACCTGAGGCAGTTCCGGCGGCAGCAGGCTGCGCTGGAGGGACTGACTGATCGCCATGCGCTCCGAGTAGAGGCGCGCGTTGTCGAGGGCGAGCGCCGCACGGCGGGACAGGTCCTCGGCCAGTTCCAGGATCTCCTGGCGGAAATGGTCGTCCGACGGTTTGCCGAGGGTGAGCATCCCGATCACACGGTTGCGGGCGACGAGAGGCAGCACGACGGTCTCTCCGCCCACCGCGGCGGCCGTGGCAAGCGTGGTGCCGATCCCGGAGGAGACGGGCGTGGAGGCCCCTCCCAGCTCCCTCATGGACGTACGGAGCGCGGCCTGGTGCGCGGCGTCCGCCGGGCCGGTCCAGACGCGGGCGCCCGGGGTCGGGACCGGGTCGGGCGGATCGATCTTGGAGAGGAGGGCCTTGAGGCCGTCGATGCGCTCCTCGTCCTCGTGCAGCACGTAGGAGAGGTACGGGTCCGAGGCCTGGTCGGCGATCGTGTAGACGGCGCACCAGGTGGCGAGCGTCGGCACCGTCATCTGGGCCATCAGCGCGAGCGTCTGGTCCCGGTCGAGAGTGCCGGCCAGCAGGTCGGAGGCTTCGACGAGGAAGGAGAGCGAGCCGCGCCGCAGACGTTCGAGCTCGCCGAGACGGGCCGATTCGACGGCCAGCGCGATGCGGTCGGCGGCGAACTGGAGGCGCAGCGCCTCCTCGTTGGAGTACCGGCCCGCCGATTCGGCGGCGACGCCGAGCGAGCCGGTGAGCCGGCCCTCGACCTTGAGCGGAACGGTCACGACCGAGCGCATGCCGGTGCCGTTGAGCAGCGGGACCGCGCCGGGGACGATGGCCAGGTCCTCGTGGACGGCGGGCATGCGCGCGGAGCCGTACCGCCCCGTGCCCGCCTCCACCGGGACGCGGGCGAAGCGCTGCCGGGCCGAGGGCAGGCCGGTCGTGGCCCGTACCTCCAGCTCCGTCTCGTCGTCGGTGGCGAGCAGCAGGAACGCGGAGTCGCCTTCGAGCATGTCGCGGGCGCGTTCCACGGTGCGCTGGAGCAGTCCGTCGAGGTCCTCGGGGGCCGGGGAGCCGATGAAGACCTCGAAGGGGTCCACGGTGCGGCTCTCGGCGCCGGCCTCGGTCACGGGGGCGCGCTGCGGGGTCTGGATCACGGCGCGTTCGTCGTCGCGTACGAGAAGGCAGACGGTGGACGGCTCGCCGTTGGTGTCGCGTACGCGGAGGTGGGAGGCGTACACGGGGATGACCCGGCCGTCGCTGCCCCGGATCCCGTAGCTGCCCTCCCAGCGCGACAGCAGCAGCGCCTCGACGATGCCGGTGCCGATGCCCGGTGTGTGGGGCCAGGCGGCGAAGTCCGTCAGGGGCTTGCCGGTGACCTGGTCGGCCGGGTAGCCGAAGAGGTGCTCGGCGTCCTCGTTCCACGTCGAGATCGAACCGGACCGGTCGATCTGGACGACGGCGACCCTGACGCGTTCGTCGGTGACGGGGAGGAGCGCGTTCGGAATGACGGGGCCGGCGGACCGGGCGCCCACGGGGCGGTCGGGCAGGTCGAGCTGGAACCAGACCTGCTTGTGCGTCGGTGTGTAGTCGACGCCCCAGCGGGAGGCCAGCGCCGCGCAGAGGAGCAGCCCGCGGCCGTTCTCCCGGTCGGGGCTGCCCAGCGACAGCCCCGTGCCCTGCATGGGGATCTCACGTTCGGGATAGCGGTCGGAGACCTCGACGCGGACGCCGTCCTCCGTACGGAGGCAGAGCACGTCCGCCGACGTGCCGGCGTGGATCACGGCATTGGTGACGAGTTCGCTGGTGAGGACCACGGCGTCGTCGACGACATCGGAGTAGCCCCAGCCCTGGAGCGTGTCGCGGACGAAGGCGCGGGCGGTCGCGACGGACCGCCCGACAGGGTCGAAGCTGGCTGCCGCCCGCGCGGTGATCACAGAACTCCTCGTACGCGTCTCGACGCCCGGCTCTGCCATGATGCGGCCCCGCCCTCCCGGTGCCCGGTGGTAGTACGTTCGCCACGCCGCCCCCGCCGGGCAGACGGGGACGGTTGGACAGCCGGATGCCAGGTTACTTACCTTCGCTGCGAGGGCGGATGCCGGTCGCCACTGTTTCCGCCTACCGGGGGTGGGGACGCTATGCGAAGCTGCCGAACTGTTATCGCCAGGTTCAGCCGTGGTGAAACACTGGGCAGGATTCCAGAGACAGTCTGAGTAACTTCTGAGCAGTACGGTCAACCCCCGCGGGAGGGACACGGTGGAGTCTGGCGTGGCGGCGCGTGGCAACAGCACGCGCGCGAAGGGCGGACGGTCCCGGAACAACGGGGCCACCGAGGTCGATGCGGCGGCTCTGAACAGACTGCTGACGGCCCTGGTGGCGATGCGGGACGGCAATTTCCGCAAGCGCCTGACCGTCTCCGGTGACGATGTCATGGCGGAGATCGCCGCCGTGTTCAACGAGGTGGCGGACCGGAACCTGCACCTCACGGGCGAGCTGGCCCGGGTCCGGCGCATGGTGGGCCGCGAGGGAAAGCTCACGGAGCGGCTGGAGACGGGCGCCTGCGAGGGGTCCTGGGCCGCGGCCATCGACGCGTCGAACGCGCTGGTGGACGACCTGGCGCGTCCCGTGTCCGAGGTGGGCCGGGTGCTGTCGGCGGTCGCCGAGGGTGACCTGGAGCAGCGGATGGAGCTGCGTTCGCACTTCGCCGAGGGGTCGGCGGGGACGGAGCGCCCGCTGCGCGGCGAGTTCCTGAAGGTCGCGAGGACCGTCAACAACCTGGTCGACCAGCTGTCCGCGTTCACCGACGAGGTGACGCGCGTGGCGCTCGAGGTCGGTACGGAGGGCAAGCTCGGCGGCCAGGCCAAAGTGCGTGGAATGTCGGGTTCGTGGAAGGACCTCACGGACTCCGTCAACACGATGGCGTACCGGCTCACGGCTCAGGTACGTGACATTGCTCTCGTCACCACGGCCGTCGCCAAGGGCGATCTGTCGCGCAAGGTGACCGTGCATGTGGCCGGCGAGATGCTTCAGCTGAAGAACACCGTGAACACGATGGTGGACCAGCTGTCGTCCTTCTCCTCGGAGGTCACGCGGGTGGCCCGCGAGGTCGGCACCGAGGGCGAGCTCGGGGGCCAGGCCACCGTGCCCGGTGTCGCCGGTGTGTGGAAGGACCTCACCGACTCGGTGAACACGATGGCCGGCAACCTGACCAGCCAGGTGCGCGGTATCGCGGAGGTCACCACCGCCGTCGCGAACGGCGATCTCTCCCAGAAGGTGACCGTGAGCGCGCGCGGAGAGGTCGCGCAGCTCGCCGAGACGATCAACCAGATGACCGAGACGCTCCGTACGTTCGCCGACGAGGTGACGCGGGTGGCGAGCGAGGTCGGCGGCTCCGGTGTGCTGGGCGGCCAGGCGCAGGTGCCGGGCGCCGCGGGCACCTGGAAGGACCTGACGGACTCCGTCAACACCGTCTTCCGCAATCTGACGACCCAGGTCCGGGACATCGCGCAGGTGACGACTGCGGTCGCCAACGGTGACCTCTCCCAGAAGGTCACCGTCGACGTGGCCGGCGAGATGCTCGAACTGAAGAACACCGTCAACACGATGGTGCGGCAGCTCAACTCGTTCGGCTCCGAGGTGACGCGGGTCGCCCGCGAGGTCGGTGTCGAGGGTCAACTGGGCGGCCAGGCGGAGGTCCCGGGCGCCGCCGGTACGTGGAAGGACCTCACCGATTCGGTGAACACCGCGTTCCGTAACCTCACCGGTCAGGTGCGGGACATCGCGCAGGTGACCACGGCGGTGGCGAACGGCGATCTTTCCCAGAAGGTCACCGTCGACGTCGCGGGCGAGATGCTCGAACTGAAGAACACCGTCAACACGATGGTGGCGCAACTGTCGTCGTTCGCCGACCAGGTGACGCGGATGGCGCGTGACGTGGGTACGGAGGGCAGGCTGGGCGGCCAGGCCCGGGTCGACGGCGTCTCCGGTACGTGGAAGGAACTGACCGACTCCGTCAACTTCATGGCCGGCAATCTGACGGACCAGGTGCGCCAGATCGCCCAGGTGACCACGGCCGTCGCGCGCGGCGACCTGTCCCAGAAGATCGACGTGGACGCGCGCGGCGAGATCCTGGAGCTGAAGAACACCATCAACACGATGGTCGACCAGCTCTCGGCCTTCGCCGAGCAGGTGACGCGCGTCGCCCGCGAGGTGGGCACGGACGGCAGGCTCGGCGGTCAGGCCCAGGTGCCCGGCGTCGCCGGTGTCTGGCGCGATCTGACCGACTCCGTGAACGGCATGGCGGGGAACCTGACCTCCCAGGTCCGCAACATCGCCCAGGTCGCCACGGCGGTGGCGCGCGGTGACCTGTCGCAGAAGATCGATGTCGACGCGCGCGGCGAGATCCTGGAGCTGAAGAACACCCTCAACACGATGGTCGACCAGCTGTCGAACTTCGCGGAGCAGGTGACGCGGGTCGCCCGCGAGGTCGGTACGGAGGGCATGCTCGGCGGCCAGGCCGAGGTGCAGGGTGTCTCCGGCACCTGGAAGGACCTCACGCAGTCCGTCAACTTCATGGCGAACAACCTGACCTCCCAGGTCCGCAACATCGCCGAGGTGACGACCGCGGTCGCCAAGGGCGATCTGTCGAAGAAGATCACCGTCGACGCCAAGGGCGAGATCCTCGACCTCGTCACGACCGTCAACACGATGGTCGACCAGCTGTCGAACTTCGCCGACGAGGTGACCAGGGTGGCCCGTGAGGTGGGCACCGAGGGCATCCTCGGCGGCCAGGCCCGGGTGCGTGGCGTCACGGGCATCTGGAAGGACCTCAGCGACAACGTCAACACGATGGCCAACAACCTCACCAGCCAGGTGCGGAACATCTCCCGGGTCTCGTCGGCCGTCGCCAACGGCGACCTGACGAAGAAGGTCACGGTCGAGGCGCGCGGTGAGGTCGCCGAGCTGGCCGACACCGTCAACATCATGGTGACGACGCTCTCGTCCTTCGCGGACGAGGTGACCAGGGTGGCCCGCGAGGTGGGCACCGAGGGCGAGTTGGGCGGCCAGGCGCGCGTCCCGGGCGTCTCCGGTACGTGGAAGGACCTCACCGAGTCGGTGAACTCGATGGCGTCCAACCTGACCGGTCAGGTGCGCCAGATCGCCACGGTCACCACCGCCATCGCCAAGGGTGATCTCACCAAGAAGATCGACATCGACGCCCGCGGTGAGATCCAGGAGCTGAAGAACACCATCAACACCATGGTCGACCAGCTCTCCTCGTTCGCCGAGCAGGTCACACGCGTGGCCCGTGAGGTGGGCACGGACGGGCAGCTGGGCGGCCAGGCGCGGGTCCGGGACGTCGACGGCACCTGGCGGGACCTGACCGAGTCGGTGAACGAGATGGCCGGCAACCTGACCCGTCAGGTGCGGGCGATCGCCGCCGTCGCCACCGCGGTGACGCGCGGCGATCTGAACCTCAAGATCGATGTCGACGCCGCGGGCGAGATCCAGGTCCTCCAGGACAACATCAACACCATGATCGCCAACCTGCGCGACACCACCCTCGCCAACGAGGAGCAGGACTGGCTCAAGGGCAACCTGGCCCGTATCTCCGGTCTGATGCAGGGCCGCCGCGACCTGGACGACGTCGCCTCGCTGATCATGAGCGAGCTCACCCCGGTGGTGTCGGCGCAGCACGGCGCGTTCTTCCTCGCGATGCCGACGGGCACCGTCTCCGAGCTGGGGACGGGAGGCCGGGACGGCTCGTACGAGCTGTGCATGCGGGGCAGTTACGGCTACTCGGCGGGCTCGATGCCGACGTCCTTCCGGCCCGGTGAGACGCTCATCGGTACGGCCGCCGAGGAGAAGCGCACGATCCAGGTCAATGTGCCGCCGGGTTATCTGAAGATCTCCTCGGGGCTCGGCGAGGCGTCCCCGGCGTATGTGATCGTGCTGCCGGTGCTCTTCGAGGGCAAGGTCCTCGGTGTGATCGAGCTGGCGTCGTTCCAGCCCTTCACCCAGATCCAGCGCGACTTCCTCAACCAGATCGCCGAGATGATCGCCACGAGCGTCAACACGATCAGCGTCAACACCAAGACCGAGGTGCTCCTCAAGCAGTCGCAGGAGCTGACGGAGCAGCTGCGGGAGCGCTCGGCGGAGCTGGAGAACCGGCAGAAGGCCCTTCAGTCCTCCAACGCCGAGCTGGAGGAGAAGGCGGAGCTGCTGGCGCGTCAGAACCGTGACATCGAGGTGAAGAACACCGAGATCGAAGAGGCGCGGCAGGTGCTGGAGGAGCGCGCCGAGCAGCTCGCGGTGTCGATGCGCTACAAGTCCGAGTTCCTGGCGAACATGTCGCACGAGCTGCGTACGCCGCTGAACTCGCTGCTCATCCTGGCGAAGCTGCTCGCGGACAACGCGGAGATGAATCTCTCGCCGAAGCAGGTGGAGTTCGCCGAGACGATCCACGGTGCGGGCTCCGACCTGCTCCAGCTCATCAACGACATCCTCGACCTGTCGAAGGTCGAGGCGGGCAAGATGGACGTCAGCCCCACGCGCATCGCGCTCGTACAGCTCGTGGACTACGTCGAGGCGACGTTCCGTCCGCTGACGGCGGAGAAGGGGCTCGACTTCTCGGTAAGGGTCTCCCCGGAGCTGCCGGCGACGCTCCACACCGACGAGCAGCGGCTGCTCCAGGTGCTGCGCAATCTGCTGTCCAACGCGGTGAAGTTCACCGACACGGGCGCTGTGGAGCTGGTGATCCGGCCGGCCGGGGCTGATGTGCCCAACGCGATCAGGGAGCAGCTCCTGGAGGCGGGTTCGCTGCGTGACGCGGACGCCGATCTGATCGCCTTCTCGGTCACCGACACCGGGATCGGGATCGCGGCGAGCAAGATGCGGGTGATCTTCGAGGCGTTCAAGCAGGCGGACGGTACGACGAGCCGTAAGTACGGAGGTACGGGGCTGGGCCTGTCCATCAGCCGGGAGATCGCCCGGCTGCTGGGTGGCGAGATCCACGCGGCGAGCGAGCCGGGCCGTGGCTCGACGTTCACGCTCTATCTGCCGCTGCACGCCAGCGAACTGCCTCCGCAGGGCTTCCCGCAGCTGACCCCGGGCATCGAGCCGGGGCGTGCCAACGGCGGCGCGGCGGGGCTGTCGGCGGAGCAGACGCGGCGGGACCGGCCCGCCGCGCCGACGGAGACCCGTACGGGGCCCGCCACGCTCTTCCGGCGCCGTCGCAAGGCCCTGAGCGGTCCCGACCAGCTGAACTCGCTGTCCCCGCGGCCCGCGGGGCCGTCCGCCGGTATGCCGGGGAACGGGAGCGGTCCGGCGGGGGCGGCCAACGGCTCGCGGATGTCGGGTGGTTCGGGGACCGAGGAGCCCTGGACGGCGGAGTCGCCGGAGGCACCGGAGGAGCGGCGTACGTTCTCCTTCGGCGGCGAGAAGGTGCTGATCGTGGACGACGACATCCGCAACGTCTTCGCGCTGACGAGCGTCCTCGAACAGCACGGCCTGTCGGTGCTCTACGCCGAGAACGGGCGTGAGGGCATCGAGGTGCTGGAGCAGCACGACGATGTGACGCTGGTTCTGATGGACATCATGATGCCGGAGATGGACGGATACGCGACGACGACCGCGATCCGCAGGATGCCGCAGTTCGCCGGGCTGCCGATCATCGCGCTCACCGCGAAGGCGATGAAGGGCGACAGAGAGAAGGCGATCGACTCCGGTGCGTCTGACTATGTGACAAAGCCGGTCGATCCCGATCATCTTCTGTCAGTGATGGAGCAGTGGATGCATCAGAAGTGACACGGAAGTGACGGCGGAGGCGGCTTCAGAAGTGAGCGACGGCTGTGCGAACCTGTGGCGGAAGACGAGTTCCTGCGGTTGAACACGTGTGAGGCACAAGTAATCGGGGAACTTTCCGAGCTCCTGTGACGTTTTTGCTACGTGCACAGTGACATCGCGGTGACAGGGTGTGGCGATAGGCGGGGTGCGGCTACCATGACCGGCACAAGGACGGACGGCGTAAGGGAGTCGTCCCCTGGGGCGGCGCCCGGTGCACAGCCGGGGCGAGGAGGGCGGGCCATGGTGCAGAAGGCCAAGATCCTCCTGGTCGATGACCGGCCGGAGAATCTGCTGGCGCTGGAGGCCATCCTCTCCGCGCTCGATCAGACGCTGGTGCGGGCATCGTCAGGGGAGGAAGCGCTCAAGGCGCTGCTGACGGACGACTTCGCGGTCATTCTGCTGGACGTCCAGATGCCGGGGATGGACGGTTTCGAGACCGCCGCGCACATCAAGAGGCGTGAGCGGACACGGGACATCCCGATCATCTTCCTCACGGCCATCAACCACGGTCCGCACCACACCTTCCGGGGATACGCCGCGGGCGCGGTGGACTACATCTCCAAGCCGTTCGACCCCTGGGTGCTGCGCGCGAAGGTCTCGGTCTTCGTCGAGCTGTACATGAAGAACTGTCAGTTGAAGGAGCAGGCCGAGCTGCTCAGACTGCAACTGGCCGGAGCGGGCGAGGTCAAGGAACCCGCCGGTCTCCTGGCAGAGCTGTCGGCGCGGCTCGCCGCTGTCGAGGAGCAGGCCGAAGCGCTCTCCAAGCAGCTGGACGACGAGTCCGCGGACGCGGCGGCCGTCGCCACCGCCGCACATCTGGAGCGCAAACTGACCGGGCTCCGCCGGGCGCTGGACGCCCTGGAACCGGGCAGCGGAGGCGGCTCTCCGCTTCCCTCTCCGAACTGACGGGCGCGCCCCGGGCTCCAACAGGCCCGTGGGCGGCCCGTATCCGTCGGGAAGGTCTCTTGCCGACCGCCGGTTCCGCCTGAGCCCGCCTGTTCCCGTAACGCCGGCGGTGAACTCTGACGGCGCGTCAGTTTCGCGCCCATGCCGGGCGACACGATCGGGTGAAGCGGTAGGCACACGTGTCCACCGACGTTCACACCGGTAACCTCACCCCCATGGCCTCACGTACGTCCGGCAAGGGTTCCCAGGGCGCGGCGGGCACCGCGAAACCGCGTGCCGGGCGTGCGAGCGGTGCCGCGAAGAAGGCGGCCCCCGCCGCCAAGAGCGCGGCGAAGAAGACAGCGCCCACGAAGAAGGCACCGGCCAAGAAGGCCGCCGCGAAGAAGTCCGCTGCCAAACCGGCACCCAAGCCCGCGCCCTCGCCGACGAACGGCGTCTACCGTCTCGTACGCCTCGTCTGGCTGGGGGCCGCGCACGCGGTCGGCGCCATGTTCCGCGGCATAGGGCGGGGCGCGAAAGGGCTCGACCCGGCGCACCGCAAGGACGGCAGCGCTCTTCTGCTGCTCGCCCTCGCCCTCATCGTCGCCGCCGGTACGTGGTCCAATCTGCGGGGTCCGGTCGGCGATCTCGTCGAGATGCTCATCACCGGCGCCTTCGGGCGGCTCGACCTGCTCGTCCCGATACTGCTGGCCGTCATCGCCGTACGGCTCATCCTCTATCCGCAGCGGCCCGAGGCCAACGGCCGCATCGTCATCGGCCTCTCGGCGCTGGTGATCGGCGTCCTCGGGCTCGTCCACATCGCTTGCGGCTCCCCGGGCAGGGACGCGGGCACCGAAGCCATGCAGGACGCCGGCGGGCTCATCGGCTGGGCCGCGTCGAAACCGCTGATCTTCGCCATGGGCGAGGTCCTCGCCGTACCGCTGCTGGTCCTGCTCACCGTCTTCGGGCTGCTCGTCGTCACGGCCACACCCGTCAACGCCATTCCGCAGCGGCTGCGACAGCTCGCGGTCCGCCTCGGCATCCTCGACCCGGTCTCGGACGGCGAGGACGACGAGGAGGGGGGGCGGGAGTACGAGAGCGACGACGAGCGGTACGACGACCAGTGGCGTGAGGCCCTGCCCGCGCGGACGCGCCGCTCGTCCTCACGGCGCGGCGCGGCGCCCGCCGACCACGACCCCGACGAGGCCGAGGTGGAGGCACTGGCAGGCCGCCGGCGGCCACGCAGGCGGTCGGTGCAGCCCGGCCACGACCGGCCCATGGACGCCGTCGACGTGGCCGCCGCCGCTGCCGCCGCGCTGGACGGAGCCGTACTCAACGGGATGCCGCCCTCGCCGATCGTCGCCGACCTCACCCAGGGCGTCTCGGCCGACCGGACACGGGACGCGGCGAGGGCGCGGCCGGGGGAGCGCACGCGCGGCGCGTCCGGCGGCAGGTCGGGCGCCGGAGCCGGATCGGGGCCGGCGTCGGGATCGGGTTCCGGGTCGAGATCAGGCTCGGGGGAGCGCTCCGTACCGTCGGCGCGTGAGTCCGAGCCGCACGGCACCGCCGCCGCGCGGTCGCCGTCCGGCGCCGTCGCCGATCTGACCAAGCCGCCGCCCGCCCAGGACCGCCCGCTGCCCCCGCGCGCCGAGCAGCTCCAGCTCTCCGGCGACATCACCTACTCCCTGCCGTCGCTGGACCTGCTGGAGCGCGGCGGCCCCGGCAAGACCCGCAGCGCCGCCAACGACGCGGTCGTCGACTCGCTGACCAACGTCTTCATGGAGTTCAAGGTCGACGCCACCGTCACCGGTTTCACCCGGGGGCCCACCGTCACCCGCTACGAGGTGCAGCTCGGCCCCGCCGTGAAGGTCGAGCGCATCACCGCGCTCACCAAGAACATCGCGTACGCCGTCGCCAGCCCCGACGTCCGCATCATCAGCCCCATCCCCGGCAAGTCCGCCGTGGGAATCGAGATCCCGAACTCCGACCGGGAGATGGTGGTGCTCGGCGACGTCCTGCGGCTCGCCGACGCCGCCGAGGACGACCACCCGATGCTGGTGGCGCTCGGCAAGAACGTCGAGGGCGGCTACGAGATGGCCAACCTCGCCAAGATGCCGCACCTGCTCGTCGCCGGCGCCACCGGATCCGGCAAGTCCTCCTGCATCAACTGTCTGATCACCTCGGTGATGGTCAGGGCGACCCCCGAGGACGTCCGGATGGTCCTCGTCGACCCCAAGCGGGTCGAGCTCACGGCGTACGAGGGCATCCCGCATCTGATCACCCCCATCATCACCAACCCCAAGCGGGCCGCCGAGGCGCTCCAGTGGGTCGTGCGGGAGATGGACCTGCGCTACGACGACCTGGCGGCGTACGGCTACCGCCACATCGACGACTTCAACCAGGCCGTACGCACCGGCAAGGTCAAGGCCCCCGAGGGCAGCGAGCGCGAGCTGACGCCCTACCCGTATCTGCTGGTGATCGTGGACGAGCTGGCCGACCTGATGATGGTCGCGCCGCGCGACGTCGAGGACGCGATCGTGCGCATCACCCAGTTGGCCCGCGCCGCCGGCATCCACCTCGTGCTCGCCACCCAGCGCCCGTCGGTCGACGTCGTCACCGGTCTGATCAAGGCGAACGTGCCCTCCCGGCTCGCCTTCGCGACCTCCTCGCTCGCCGACAGCCGGGTCATCCTCGACCAGGCCGGCGCCGAGAAGCTGATCGGCAAGGGCGACGGGCTCTTCCTCCCCATGGGGGCGAGCAAGCCGACCCGTATGCAGGGCGCCTTCGTCACGGAGGAGGAGGTCGCGGCCGTCGTCCAGCACTGCAAGGACCAGATGGCGCCGGTCTTCAGGGAGGACGTCGTCGTCGGCACGGCCAAGAAGAAAGAGATCGACGAGGACATCGGCGACGATCTCGATCTGCTGTGCCAGGCGGCCGAGTTGGTGGTCTCCACCCAGTTCGGCTCGACATCCATGCTTCAACGGAAGTTGCGCGTGGGTTTCGCCAAAGCGGGCAGACTTATGGACCTGATGGAATCACGGAACATCGTCGGTCCGAGCGAGGGTTCCAAGGCGCGTGATGTGCTGGTGAAGGCAGACGAGCTGGACGGAGTGCTCGCTGTGATCCGCGGTGTGCCCGCTCCCGAAGGAGCTGACGGAAATTGACGGAACCTGAGGCGATCCGACGGATACCCGGGGCAACTCTTTCCCCCGGTCGCGCGTCAACGTGGAGGAGGAGACACGCTGTGTCCCGCCGACACGCCGTCCGGCCATTCTGATGGCGTAAAGAGTCCATCCGCCCGGTTGCCCCACCCTTTCGTACCACCCATAGACTGAACATCCAGCAGGTGGCTACACGCTCGAAAGGCACTCCCGTGTCCATCGGCAACTCCCCCGAAGACGACCAGCCTTCCGCCGTCGAACCCGATGAGGACGAGCGGCCCGCCCCCGAAGAGGACAAGCCTTCGGTCGGCCACGTCCTCCAGCAAGCACGCTCCGCCGCAGGTCTGACGCTCGAGGACGTCAGCGCCGCCACCCGGGTGCGCGTGCCCATCGTGCAATCGATCGAACAGGACGACTTCTCGCGCAGTGGCGGCGACGTCTACGCCCGCGGCCATATCCGCATGATCGCGCGTGTCGTCGGCATCGATCCCGAACCTCTCGTCACGCAGTACGACTCCGAGCACGGCGGGCGCCCGTCGCCGACGCCCGCGGCCCCGCTGTTCGAGGCCGAACGGATCCGCCCCGAGCGTCGCCGTCCCAACTGGACCGCGGCCATGGTCGCCGCGATCGTCGCGGTGATCGGCTTCGTCGGCTTCACCATGTTCAGCGGTGGTGACGACGAGGGAGGGGGCAAGCAGGTCGCCGAGGGTCCGGCGCCGGAGAAGACCACCTCCGAGCCGAGCGCCTCGAAGCCCGCCGACCCCAAGCCCGACCCCTCGGACAGCGCCATCGCCGCGGCCCCGGCCGACAAGGTGACCGTCAAGCTCTCCGCCGTCGAGGACAAGAGCTGGATCTCGGCCAAGTCCCCCAACGGTGAACTGATCTTCGACGGACTGCTTCTGAAGGGGGAGTCGAAGACCTTCCAGGACGACGAGCAGATCGACTTCATCCTCGGCAACGCCGGAGTGATCGACATCTTCGTCAACGGCAAGCAGGTCGACGAGGACTTCGAGCCCGGCCAGGTGGAGCGGCCTTCGTACACGAAGGGTGACCCCGAGGCGGGCTGATACGGAGCCGGCGCCGAGGGCCCGTCCGCAGGGCGGAACCCGAGGCGTCGGCGGTGTCGGGGAGTGGTGCCGGACGGTGTGCTGGAGCCGTCCGGCGAGCGGCCGGTCGTCACCCGACCGGCGGGAGCGCCCTGCACGGCGGGAGGGCGGCCAGGACAAAGTAGTCTTGAGCCCATGCCCGAACGCCGTACCGTCGCCCTTGTCACGCTCGGCTGCGCCCGTAACGAGGTGGACTCGGAGGAGCTTGCAGGCCGCTTGGCAGCGGACGGCTGGGAGCTCGTCGAGGAAGCCGCCGACGCGGACGTCGCCGTCGTCAACACCTGTGGGTTCGTCGAAGCCGCCAAGAAGGACTCCGTCGACGCCCTGCTGGAAGCCAACGATCTCAAGGATCACGGCAGAACGCAGGCCGTCGTCGCCGTCGGATGCATGGCCGAGCGCTACGGCAAGGAACTCGCGGAATCGCTCCCCGAGGCCGACGGCGTGCTCGGGTTCGACGACTACGCGGACATCTCCGACCGCCTGCAGACCATCCTCAACGGCGGTATCCACGCCTCGCACACGCCCCGCGACCGGCGCAAGCTGCTCCCCCTCAGCCCCGCGGACAGACAGGGCGCCACCGGTGTGGCCCTGCCCGGACACGGTTCCGACGCCGCGTCCGCGCACTCTTCGTCGGCGGACTCTCCCACGGAGGACTCTCACTCCGGGCCGTCTTCTACAGAGGACGTCATTCCCGCCCCCGCGGATCTGCCGCGGGGAGTGGCGCCCGCGTCCGGTCCGCGCGCCCCCCTGCGCCGGCGTCTCGACAACAGCCCCGTCGCCTCCGTGAAGCTCGCCTCCGGCTGCGACCGGCGCTGCACCTTCTGCGCCATCCCCTCCTTCCGGGGCTCCTTCATCTCGCGCCGTCCCTCCGACGTGCTGGGCGAGACACGCTGGCTTGCCGAGCAGGGCGTGAAGGAGGTCATGCTCGTCTCCGAGAACAACACCTCCTACGGCAAGGACCTCGGCGACATCCGCCTCCTGGAGACGCTGCTGCCCGAACTTGCCGCGGTCGACGGGATCGAGCGCGTCCGGGTCAGCTATCTCCAGCCCGCCGAGATGCGCCCCGGGCTCATCGACGTACTGACGTCGACGCCGGGCGTCGCCCCGTACTTCGATCTGTCCTTCCAGCACTCCGCCCCGTCCGTGCTACGCGCGATGCGCCGCTTCGGGGACACCGACCGCTTCCTCGAACTGCTGGAGACGATCCGGGGCAAGGCCCCCCAGGCCGGTGTGCGCTCCAACTTCATCGTGGGCTTCCCCGGTGAGACGGAGGCCGACTTCGCCGAGCTGGAACGCTTCCTCACGAGCGCGCGGCTCGACGCCATCGGTGTGTTCGGCTACTCGGACGAGGACGGCACCGAGGCGGCGACGTACGAGCACAAGCTGGACGAGGACGTCGTGGCCGAGCGGCTGGCGCATCTGTCGCGGCTGGCCGACGAACTGACGGCGCAACGGGCCGAGGAGCGCCTGGGCGAGACCCTGACGGTGCTCGTGGAGTCCCTGGAGTCCGAGGACGACGCCGACGAGGCCGCGGTGGGCCGGGCGGCACACCAGGCGCCCGAGACCGACGGCCAGGTGATCTTCACATCGGGCGAGGGGCTGCGTCCCGGTCGTATGGTCGAGGCGAAGGTGGTCGGTACGCAGGGTGTCGACCTGGTGGCCGAGTACTGCGGCTTCACCGGGGACGAGCCCCGGAGCCCCGTCGAGGAGGCAGCCAGATGACCGGAGTCCCGGCATCGGCCGAGGGCGGCCAGGGTAGGCCGGCGCCCGGTGGCAAGCTGGGGGCTGCGGCCGTCAATCAGGCCAGCGTGTGGAACATCGCCAACATCCTCACCATGATGCGGCTGGTGCTCGTACCGGCCTTCGTGGCGCTGCTGCTCCAGGACGGCGGGTACGACCCGGCCTGGCGCGCCTGGGCGTGGGCCGCGTTCGCCGTGGCCATGATCACCGACATCTTCGACGGGCATCTGGCCCGTACGTACAACCTGGTCACCGACTTCGGGAAGATCGCCGACCCGATCGCCGACAAGGCGATCATGGCGGCGGGGCTGATCAGCCTCTCCGTCCTCGGGGACCTGCCGTGGTGGGTGACCGGGGTCATCCTCTTCCGTGAGCTCGGGATCACGCTGATGCGTTTCTGGGTGATCCGGCACGGGGTCATTCCGGCCAGCCGCGGCGGCAAGATGAAGACGCTCGCGCAGGGGACGGCGGTCGGCATGTACGTGCTGGCGCTGACGGGGCCGCTCGCGACGCTGCGGTTCTGGGTGATGGGGGTCGCGGTCGTGCTGACCGTGGTGACCGGCCTGGACTACGTACGCCAGGCGGTCGTCCTGCGCAGGGCGGGGCTGGCCGCGGAGCGTGACCGGGCGGGGAGCGCACCGTGACGGCCGCGGGGAAGGATGCGGCGGCCGGCGACGTTCTCTTAAGAGGTGTGGCGGCCCGGGTGCTGGACCTGCTGGTGCGGGACGGTGCGACCCTGGCCGTCGCCGAGTCCCTGACCGGCGGTCTGGTGGCCGGGGAGCTCACGTCCGTCCCCGGCGCCTCCCGAGCGCTCCGCGGGGCCGTGACGGCCTACGCGACGGACGTCAAGCGGGACGTCCTCGGTGTGGACGGAACACTTCTGGCCGAGCGCGGGGCGGTGGATCCGGAGGTCGCACGGCAGATGGCTGTCGGCGTACGGGGTCTGCTGGCCGCCGACTGGGGCCTCGCGACCACGGGGGTCGCGGGTCCGGACCAGCAGGACGGGCAGCCCGTGGGCACCGTCTACGTGGCGGTGAGCGGGCCGCACGGCGCCGAGAAAGTGGCGGCGCTGCGGTTGAACGGTGACCGGGAGGAAATCCGTAGAGAGAGTGTACGGAGCGTGCTGGAACTGCTCTCCGGCGAACTGACCGGGAACGGGCGGACACAGGATACGGAACGGAACGGGGGGACTTGATGTTTGCAGCCCTGAGTGAACACGACATCGCTCCCCGCACGGCCGCAGCGCGAGGCGGTACGGTGGGGCGAGAAGGATGCGGCTACGCGGTCCGAGGAGGGAGCCACCGATGATCCTGCTCCGTCGCCTGCTTGGTGACGTGCTGCGTCGGCAGCGCCAACGCCAGGGCCGTACTCTGCGCGAAGTCTCCTCGTCCGCCCGAGTCTCGCTCGGCTATCTCTCCGAGGTGGAGCGGGGGCAGAAGGAGGCTTCTTCCGAGCTGCTCTCCGCTATCTGCGACGCGCTTGACGTACGGATGTCCGAGCTCATGCGCGAAGTGAGCGACGAACTGTCGCTGGCCGAGCTGGCTGCGTCCGCAGCGGCGAGCGAGCCGGTGCCCGCAGCGGTACGTCCGATGCTCAATTCCGTCTCCGTGACGTCGGTGGCAGGTGTGCCGACGGAGCGGGTGACCATCAAGGCGCCAACGGAAGCGGTGGATGTCGTCGCCGCTTGATCTGTACGGCGTGACCGAGGCCTGAGCCCCGGGCGGTCCTTAGGACCGGCCCGGGGCTTCTGCTTGGTGCAGGCTGGTGGTTTTCTCCGAAATGACCCTTTTGGGGTCTTGTGTCATGGTGGGCGTACGTGTGAATGGGAACGCTGACATGCGTGTGACCCGGAACTGGAGAACCGCCATGGCTGTCGTCAAGAGTTCACTGCCCGAGGCGGATCTGAAGCTGGTCGGCGAGGCGCTGCAGGGCGCGCTCGTCGATCTGCTCGATCTCTCGCTGGTGGCCAAGCAGGTGCACTGGAACATCGTGGGGCCGCGCTTCCGGTCCGTGCACCTCCAGCTCGACGAGGTCGTCTCCACCGCGCGGAAGCACTCGGACACGGTGGCCGAGAGGGCTTCGGCCCTCGGCGTGACGCCGGACGGCCGCGCGGCGACGGTGGCGACGCAGAGCGCGATCGGCAACGTCCCGGACGGCTGGATCAAGGACACCGACGCCGTACGGACGCTGGTGGACGCCCTCGGGGTGGTGATCGTCCGGATGCGGGAGCGGATCATCGCGACCGACGAACCCGACCCGATCACCCAGGACATCCTGATCGGGCTGACGGCCGAGCTCGAGAAGCATTCGTGGATGTTCCAGGCGGAGAGCGCGTAGGGGGCGCCGGTGAGCCACGTGCGGGTCCATCGGGTGGTGTGCCTCCTTGCCGGGCTCCGTCGTGGCACTCGGGGAGCCCGGCCGTGCGCCTCGCATGCCTCCGATGCGCCCTTTTGCCGGATACGCGGGCCGGTCTAGCGTCGGTCTGAGGAGGCGGCCATGGCACGGCGACGGATCCTTCTGCCGGCACTCGCTCTGGGCGGGCTCTGGTGGTGGGCCGTACTGCGGCTCGCTCTCGTGCCCGAGCACGCGGGGGTCATCGAGGGGGCGGTGGCGGCGGGCGGCTGGGGGCTGAGCCTGCTGCCGGTGCACGCGGCGGCTCGTACGCCGGGTCGCGCCGGGAAGGGCGGTGCCGTGGGCGTGGAGGGGGACCGGCCGGTGGGGGGCCACCGGCCGGCTGGGGGGCACGGGTCGGTAGCGGTTCACTCGGACGGCTCTGAGGGGTGGGGCGGCCGGGGAGGGTGGGGCGGTCATGACCAGTGGGACGACTCTGACCGGTGGGACGAGGGGGGCGGCCGGGACGGGTACGACGGGTGGGGCTATCCGGACGGGTGGGGTTGTCCCGGTCGCCGGGACGGGCCGGAGAGGCCGGACGGTTCTCAGGGGACGGGGCCGAGCTGGCAGCGGGGACACCAGTAGACGGGGCGTTCGTCCTCGGTCGTCTTGCTGATGGGAGTGCCGCAGCGGCGGCAGGGGAGGCCGCCGCGGCCGTATACGTACAGATGACGGCGCGAGCGCTCCCGGTTGGCCTCCAGGAGCTTCTTCGCGGCCGTCACCAGCCGTTCGGGGGCCGGCAGGTCCCCGATGGGCAGCCAGGAGGTGGTGCGGGTGAGGAAACAGATCTCGCACCGGAAGACGTTGCCGACGCCCGCGAGATTGCGCTGGTCGAGCAGCGCGTCCCCGACGGTGCGCGCCGGGTCGGCCAGCAGATTGCGCAGGGCGGTGTCGGGGTCCCAGTCGGGCCCGAGGATGTCCGGGCCGAGGTGGCCCACGATATCGGCCTCGTCGGCGGTGCGGATGAGTTCGAGTACGGGGAGCCGGTAGCCGACGGCGGTGCGCCGGTCGTTGCCGAGGATCGCCCGGATCTGGTGGCCGGGGCCGCCGCGCCAGCGTTCGTCGGCGCCGTACACCCGCCAGGCCCCGTCCATCCGCAGATGCGAGTGGAGGGTGAGACCACCCTCGATGCGGGTCAGGAGGTGCTTGCCGCGCGGGGTGACGTCAAGGACCGTCCGGCCGGTGAGGTCGGAGGTCGCGAACCGGGGGACGCGGAGGTCGGACCGGGTCAGGGGCCGCCCGGCAAGGGCGGTGTGCAGGCGCCGGGCGGTCTGCAGGACGGTGTCACCTTCGGGCATGTCTCCATCATGCGCGAGAGGGCCCCGTGACGGGCGGCGCAGGGGGTGTGGCGTGCGGAGATGTACGGGGACGGGGCGCGGGTCTCCGCGTGGAGGCGCCCGTGGCACCGGTCGTGCGGCCGGGCGTCCGGCGGCGGCTCAGGCCCGCAGGCGCAGTCCCCTCGGGGTGGCGTGGAAGCCCGCCGACTCCAGGACCCGGCCCACGGGTGAGCTCAGCGCCTGCTCTCCGTTGGCCCGTTCCACCGTGACCGTACCGAGCGCGCCCGCGCGGGCGGCTGCCGCCAGGGCCTCCGCCGCCGAACGCAGCTGGGGGTCGTCGGCGACGTCCGGATGTCCCGGGTCGGGCTGGGTGGCCGGATCGCCCGGCCAGGCGAGAAGGGTCTTGCCGCCTCGTTCCATGTACAGGGTCAGCGCGCCGTCGACGAGGACGACCAGGGAGCCCGCCTTGCGGCCCGGTTTGTGGCCGGCGCCCGTCGGCGGGTCCGGCCAGGGGAGCGCCGCTCCGTAGGCGTTGGCGGGGTCCGCCGCCGCCAGGACCACGGCGCGCGGCGAGGGATCGGACGCGGCGCGGTCACGGGCGGTGGAGGCCGCGCGGAGGCGGTCCACCGCGCCGTCCATGGCGAACTGGGCCGCGCCCAGGCCCTCGACGACATAGCCGCGGCGGGCCTGCCCGCTGTCCTCGAAGGCCGACAGCACTCGGTAGACGGCCGAGAAGCCGCCCTCGATTCCCTCGGAGGCGACGGCGCCACGGGTCACCACTCCGTGCCGGTCGAGCAAGGTACGGGCCAGGGCGTGGGCCCGGCGGGTGGCGTCCGGGTCGGGGGCCGGGAGCAGGGACCAGCGTCCGCTCACGGTCGGTGGCCCCGTACGGGTGGCGGGCCGGGCGGCGGCGGTGAGGGTGCCGTAACGCCCGCGTGGGACGGTCCGTTTGGCGCGGTGGGCCGTGGAGCCCGCCGTACGCCCCGAGCCGAGGAGGGAGCGCAGCGGCGCCAGGGTGTCGTTGGTCAGCCGCCCCGACCACGCCAGGTCCCAGACGGCGTCGGCCAGTTGGGGATCGGTGGCGTCGGGGTGGGTGGTGGCCCGGACCTGGTCGGCGATCTGACGGAAGAACAGGCCGTACCCGCCGGAGAGGGTGGTGAGTACCGATTCGTGCAGCGCCGTCAGCTCCAACGGACGCGGGGGCGGGAGCAGCAGCGGTGCGGAGTCGGCCAGATAGAGGGAGATCCAGCCGTCCTTGCCGGGGAGGGCGCCGGCACCGGCCCAGAGGACCTCACCGGTGGTGGTCAGTTCGTCCAGGAGCGTGGGGGCGTACCCCGAGACCCGGGAGGGGAGCGCCAGCTTCTCCAGTGCGGACGCGGGGATGGGCGCGCCCTGCAACTGCTCGATCGCGCGGGCCAGTCCGTCGATGCCGCGCAGGCTGTGGCTGCCCAGATGCTGCCACTGCGGCAGGAACGTGGCGAGCGCGGCGGGCGGCACCGGCTCCAGCTCGTGGCGCAGGGCCGCGAGCGACCTGCGGCGCAACCGCCGCAGGACCGTGGCGTCGCACCACTCCTGGCCGATCCCGGACGGATGGAACTCGCCCTGGACGACACGGCCGCTCGCCGCGAGACGTTGCAGCGCGCCTTCGGTGACGGCGGGGCCGAGCCCGAAGCGCTCGGCCGCGGCGGAGGAGGTGAAGGGGCCGTGGGTGCGCCCGTAACGCGCCAGGAGATCACCGAGCGGGTCCTTGACCGGCTCGGTGAACGCCTCGGGGACCCCGACGGGCAGGGCGGTGCCGAGCGCGTCGCGCAGTCGGCCCGCGTCCTCGATCGCCGCCCAGTACTCGGCGCCGCCGATCCGGACCCGGATGGCGCGGCGTGAGCCGGCGAGGTCGGCGGGCCACCGCGGCTCGGACCCGCGCTCCGCCAACTCCGCGTCGGTGAGCGGTCCGAGGACCCGCAACAGATCGGCGACGCCCTCCACGTCCTTGATACGGCGGTCGTCGGTGAGCCACTGGAGCTCGCGCTCCAGCTCCGCCAGGACGTCGGCGTCCAGCAGCTCGCGCAGCTCCGCCTGGCCGAGCAGCTCGGCCAGCAGCCGGGAGTCGAGGGAGAGGGCGGCGGCGCGCCGCTCCGCGAGCGGGGAGTCGCCCTCGTAGAGGAACTGCGCGACATACCCGAAGAGGAGTGAGCGGGCGAACGGGGACGGCTCGGCCGTCGTGACCTCGACCAGCCGGACCCGGCGGGATTCGATGTCGCCCATCAGCTCCGTGAGTCCTGGCACGTCGAAGACGTCCTGGAGGCACTCCCTGACGGCTTCCAGGACGATGGGGAAGGAGCCGAACTCGCTCGCCACCTGGAGCAGTTGGGAGGCCCGCTGGCGCTGCTGCCAGAGGGGTGTGCGCTTGCCCGGGCTGCGGCGGGGCAGCAGCAGGGCGCGCGCCGCGCATTCACGGAAGCGGGCGGCGAACAGCGCGGAGCCGCCGACCTGGTCGGTGACGATCTGCCCGATGTCGCCCTTGTCGAAGGCGACGTCACCGGCGCCGACCGGTGCCTGCTCGTTGTCGTACGTCGTGTCGGGCGACATCGGGTCCTGGTCGAGGAGGTCCAGGCTCATCAGGTCGGCGTCGGGCAGCCGGAGCACTATGCCGTCGTCGGCGTGCATGACCTGGGCGTCCATGCCGTACCGCTCGGACAGCCGGGCGCCGAGGGCCAGTGCCCACGGCGCGTGCACCTGGGCACCGAACGGGGAGTGGATGACGACCCGCCAGTCGCCCATCTCGTCCCGGAACCTCTCCACCAGGATCGTCCGGTCGTCCGGGACATGGCCGCAGGCGCGGCGCTGCTCGTCCAGATACGCCAGGACGTTGTTCGCCGCCCAGGCGTCGAGCCCTGCGGCGACCAACCGCAGCCGGCCGTCCTCCGGGGACAGCGCGCTCACCTCGCGCAGGAACGCGCCCACCGCGCGGCCCAGTTCGAGCGGACGGCCCAGCTGGTCGCCCTTCCAGAAGGGGAGCCGGCCGGGCACCCCGGGGGCCGGGGAGACGAGCACCTGGTCGCGGGTGATGTCCTCGATACGCCACGAGGTCGTGCCGAGCGTGAAGACGTCGCCGACCCGCGACTCGTACACCATCTCCTCGTCCAGCTCGCCCACCCGGCCGCCGCCCCTGCGGCTCCTGCCGTCCTCGGACGCGCCTGAGCCGGCTCCGGAGGACCCGGCGAGGAACACACCGAAGAGGCCGCGGTCGGGGATCGTGCCGCCCGAGGTGACGGCGAGGCGCTGGGCGCCGGGGCGGCCCGTGACCGTGCCCGTCACGCGGTCCCACACCACACGCGGGCGCAGCTCGGCGAACGCGTCGGACGGATAGCGGCCCGCGAGCATGTCGAGAACGGCGGTGAACGCGGACTCGGGCAGCGAGGCGAACGGCGCCGCTCGGCGGACCAGGGCGAGCAGGTCGTCCGCCTGCCAGGTGTCGAGCGCGACCGTCGCGACGAGCTGCTGGGCCAGGACGTCCAGCGGGTTGGCGGGGACCCGCAGGGCCTCGATGGATCCCGAGCGCATCCGTTCGGTGACGACGGCGGCCTGCACCAGATCGCCCCGGTACTTAGGGAAGACGACACCTGTGGAGACGGCGCCCACCTGGTGGCCGGCCCGGCCCACGCGCTGGAGACCGGAGGCCACGGACGGCGGCGACTCGACCTGGATGACGAGGTCCACCGCGCCCATGTCGATGCCCAGCTCCAGGCTGGACGTGGCCACGACGGCGGGCAGACGGCCCGCCTTGAGGTCCTCCTCGACCCGGGCGCGCTGCTCTTTGGAGACCGAACCGTGGTGCGCGCGGGCCAGGAGGGGCGGGGCGCCCTTGGCGGCGCCCGACTCGGCCATGATCTCGGCGGGGGAGTGGGCCTCGGGCATGGCCTCGCCCGTGGCCCGTTCGTACGCGATCTCGTTGAGCCTGTTGCACAGGCGCTCGGCGAGACGGCGGGAGTTGGCGAAGACGATCGTCGAACGGTGCGCCTGGACGAGATCGGCGATCCGCTCCTCGACATGGGGCCAGATCGAGGGCTTGTCGCCGTCGCCTCCCTCACTCCCGGTGTCGGCTGCGGGGGAGCCTCCCAGCTCGCCCAGATCCTCGACAGGGACGACCACGGAGAGATCGAACTCCTTCCCGGAGGGAGGCTGCACGATCTCGACCCTGCGCTGGGGGGAGAGATAGCGGGCGACCTCGTCCACCGGGCGCACCGTGGCCGAGAGCCCGATACGGCGGGCCGGGCGCGGCAGGAGCTCGTCGAGCCGTTCCAGGGAGACGGCGAGGTGCGCGCCGCGCTTCGTCCCCGCGACGGCGTGCACCTCGTCCAGGATCACCGTCTCGATCCCGGCCAGCGCGTCGCGCGCCGAGGAGGTGAGCATCAGGAAGAGGGACTCGGGGGTGGTGATCAGGATGTCCGGCGGCTTGGTCGACATCGAGCGCCGCTCGGCGGCCGGGGTGTCGCCGGAACGGATGCCGACCCGGATCTCCGGCTCGGGCTCTCCGAGGCGTACGGACTCCTGCCGGATGCCCGTGAGCGGGCTGCGCAGATTGCGCTCCACGTCCACCGCCAGGGCCTTCAGCGGGGACACGTACAGCACCCGGCAGCGCTTCCGGGCCTCGGCCGGCGGCGGCACCGAGGCAAGTCGGTCGAGGGCGGCGAGGAAGGCGGCCAGGGTCTTGCCGGAGCCGGTCGGGGCCACGACCAGCACGTCCGAGCCCTCGGCGATGGCGCCCCAGGCGCCCTCCTGCGCGGCGGTGGGCGCGGAGAAGGCCCCGGAGAACCAGTTGCGGGTCGCGGGGGAGAACGAGTCGAGTGCGCTGCCGGACATTCCCCCATCGTGCACCCAGCCACTGACAATCGCCCGGACCTGCGGAAACGGACGGGTCCATGTGGCGGGAGAGCGGGGCCCCGGGCGGGGGCCGGGTGGGTTGCCGGGCGGGTTGCCGGGCACGGGGCGGTGGCCGGTGGGGGCCCGGGCCCGGGAGGAAAACGGGAGGTGGGGTTCCGCGCGGCCGGTGCAGACTGGGCGTATGGCGGCTGGGGAGCAGGCACGGCACTGGCGCTACCCGGAGCTGCCCGGTGTCGACCTCCTGCGGGCCCGATACATCAGCAAGACCTTCGTCAGGCACACCCACGAGACGTTCGTGATCGCCGCGATCACCGACGGCGTGGAGGTGTTCCACCACGGCGGCGGCGACCAGTACGCGGGCCCCGGCTCCCTCGCGCTGGTCAACCCCGACACCCCGCACACCGGCCACGCGCAGGGCCCCGAAGGCTGGCGCTACGGGGCCGTCTACCCGCCGCCCGACCTCGTCGCGGAGATCGCCGCCGAGACGACGCGGATCAGCGGCACCCCCGGCTT
Source organism: Streptomyces sp. NPDC058653 (assembly GCF_042716895.1). Classification (NCBI taxonomy): domain Bacteria; kingdom Bacillati; phylum Actinomycetota; class Actinomycetes; order Kitasatosporales; family Streptomycetaceae; genus Streptomyces; species Streptomyces sp. NPDC058653. The sequence continues at coordinate 24,778 of NZ_JBHXRM010000048.1, forward strand.
CGTCGCGCCCGTCGTCGACGACCCGTACGCCGTCCGCCTCGTCCACCAGGTCCTGCGCGCCACCGAGGAGGGCAACGCCCTCGCGGCAGACACGCTGCTGCGGGTCGCCGTCACCCGCCTCTTGCGGGTGAACGGGGGCGCGCTGCCGCTACGTACGGTGCGGGGCGCGGGCGCCAGGACGGCGGCACGCGCGCGTGCCGTGCTGGAGGCGCGGCTCGCCGACCCGCCGTCGCTGGAGCGGCTCGCGGCCGAACTGGGCACCAGCCCCTTCGCGCTGCTGCGGGCCTTCCGGGACACGTACGGGATGCCTCCGCACGCCTGGCTCACCGACGCGCGGGTGCGCCGGGCCCGCCATCTGCTGGACGCCGGGACGACCCCCGCCGAGGTGGCCGGTCTCGTCGGATTCACCGACCAGCCGCACCTGAACCGGCATTTCACCCGGATCGTGGGGGTGCCGCCCGGCGCGTACCGCAGGGAGCGGGTGTCGGGCGGCACCTGAGTACGAAGGGGGGCGGCGCGGGGATGTTACGAGGGCCACCAGGGGCTGCGGTCGCGCAGCTTCTTCTGGGCTGTGCTGATGACGCCCGGGTAGTTCCTGCCCGGGTACCAGGGCGTCGTGGCGATGCGTCCGAAGTCGGGGATCGTCTCCATGTGGCGCACCATCCGCTCACGCGTGTCCGGGTCGGGCAACGGTCCGCGCATGGCCGCGTGGTTCTCCAGGACATGCTCGGGGTTGGACGTGGCGGGGAGCGCGACCGTGACGGCGGGGTGCGAGATGACCCACTTCAGGAAGAAGGCGGACCAGGTCTCGATCCCGAACTCCGCGGCGAACGAGGGCAGTCGGTGCCCCTCGACGGCGTGGTGCAGCCGCGCCTTCTCCAGAGGCATGTTCACCAGGACCGCCACGCCGCGTTCGGCGGCGGCCCGCAGGACGGTGTTCTCGGCGGCCCTGGTGTGGATCGAGTAGTGGACCTGTACGAAGTCCAGGTCGCCGCGCTCCACCCAGCCGGTCATGAGGTCGTAGTGGGCGGGGTCGTGGTGCGAGATGCCCAGGTGGCGGATCTTGCCCTCCTTCTTCAGGGCGTGCAGAAGGGGCAGCGCCACGTCGATGTTCACCAGGCTGTGGCACTGGAGGACGTCGATCGGCCGGTCGCGCCGCAGACGCTTCTGCGAGCGCTTGAGGAGGGACTCGGCCTGCCCGGTCTCCCACAGGTACTCGCCGGTCGTCCACACCTTGTCCGTGATGAACATCCGCTCGCCGATGCCGAGTGACTCCGTGGCGCCCCCGAGGGTCGACTCCGCCATGCCGTACAGGGGCGAGCAGTCGAAGACCCGGCCACCGCCCTCCCAATGGGTGCGGACGACCTCGCGCACCGCGCGGGGCGTGTGCGGCGTCGGGGCGTCGAACGTCATGAAGGAGCCCAGCCCGATCGCCGGCAGCCGCTCACCCGTGCGGGGCACCGTCTTGAGAATGAGGTCGGTGGGGGCGGCGCCGGGCGACGCGCCGGAGGCCGCGCCCGGGGACGTACCGGCGCCCTCGCCGCGCCCGTGGGCGGCGGCGGTGGCCGACGGCCCCGTCGCCGAGAGGAGGCCGGCCGCGCCGGCCAGGGCTCCCGCCGCGCCCGCGACGACGGTGCGGCGGCTCGGTGCCGGTGAGCCCTGTGCGTGCTGGTGGTCCATGGAGAACTCCGTCCTGCTCGGTGCGCGCCTCTTCGGCCGCGCTTCCTTACGGATGTGGTCTTTCGCGGTCTTTCCGCTCTGTTTCGGGCGTCGTTTCGGATGCGCTGTCTCGGGCGCGTCGTTCGGGGTGGGCCGATGGGTCGTCCGAGGGCGCCTCGGCGCGTGCGGCACCGACGCGTACGTCTGTCCATGGGGGTGGTGAGGCTGCGGGGGCGAGTGAGCCGTAGCCGGTCCGAGACCGGTCCGGAGCCCTTGATCACACCCTGACAGCCGGGCCTCGGGGATGTCGACGGACTGCGCTGACCCGTTGGGAATGCTCGGATACCCTCCGGGTATGTCCGTCGACCTGCGGCTCATGCGGTACGTGATCGCGATCGCCGACGCGGGGGGTTTCGAGGGCGCGGCCGAGGCGCTCCACATGACGCAGCCGCCGCTGAGCCGTCAGATCGGCTCCCTCGAAAGGGAGTTGGGGGTTCAGCTCTTCCACCGGCGGCCGACCCGGCCCACCGAGGCGGGCCTGGTGTTCGTCGAGTCGTGCCGGCGGATCCTGCGGGAGACGGAGCAGGCCGTCGAGCGGGTCCGGCTGATCGGCGGGGCGGGCAAGGGCACCGTAAGGGTCGGCTACACCGTCACCACGGCGTTCGAGGAGATGCCCAAACTCTTCGCCGCGATGCGCGAGCACCATCCGGGCATCGACGTCGACGCCCGGGAAGCCTGGGACACCGAGCTCACCGGGGCCCTGCGCGACCGCGAGATCGATGTGCTCCTCGGGCGACTGGTGCAGATACCGTCCGGTCACCGCACCGCCACGATCCGGCGCGATCCGCTGACCGCCGTGCTCGACGTGGGGCATCCGCTCGCCGATCGCCCCGCGGTGGCCCTCCGGGAGTTACGGGGCGAGACGCTCCGGTTCTTCCCCCGCGCCGTCGCGCCGCGCTACTACGACGGCGTCCTGGCCGCCCTGGGCGCGTCGGGGGAGACCTTCGACGTCTGGGAGAACCGGCTGCCGGGGCTGCGCACCCTGGGGTCGGCCCTCAGCGGGCGGGACTTCATGATCCTGCCGAGCCCGCTGCGTGAGCATCTGCCCCCGAGCATGGTCGCTGTGCCGCTGCTCGACGAACTGCCGGTCATCGAACTCCAGTTGGCCTGGCCGCGCGACGCCCCGGAGGCCGTCGGCGCGCTCGTACACACGGCGCGTCGGCTCGCCCGGCAGGAAGGGTGGCTGCCCGGACGCGTGACGGGGCGCGCAAGAACGTACAAGACGGGGCCCGAGCCCGCCCCGTAGCGTCCGCGACGTGGCAGAAGAAGTGGCGGGTGACGTGGCCGACGACGTAGCGGACGACGTGGCGGAACAGAGAGCGGTGGCAGCGGGGGCCGACCCCCTGCGGGCGGCCGCCGGATCAAGCCTGGGGGCGAGCGGTGGCGGCGTGGGTGGCGCCGGGGGCACGGGCGCCGCGTTCGTCCCTACGGTGCCCCCAGCCGTGCCTGGAGCGGGGTCCGGTGACGCCCTGAGGGACGAGCCGGGGGACGGGCTGAGTGACGGGTCGGGGGGCGGGCCGAGGGGCGAGACCAAGCCGGACTCGGCCGTCGTCCGCGACGCGCTCGGGGTGGGTGTCGCTGTCGGGCTCTCCGGCTTCGCCTTCGGCGTGACCTCCGCCGGGGCCGGACTCACCCTCCTACAGAGCTGCGCGCTCAGTCTGCTGGTCTTCACCGGCGCCTCGCAGTTCGCGCTCGTCGGCGCGCTCGCGGCGGGCGGCAACCCCTTCACCGCCGCCGCCGGTGCCTTCTTCCTCGGCGTACGCAACACCTTCTACGGTCTGCGCCTGTCCCAACTGCTGGCTCTGCCGCGATTCGTACGGCCCTTCGCCGCGCAATGGGTCATCGACGAGACGGCGGCCGTCGCGCTCGCGCAGCCCACGCGCCGTGCCGCGCGGCTGGGCTTCACCGTCACGGGACTCACCCTCTACGTGCTGTGGAACCTCACCACACTGCTCGGGGCGCTCGGGGCCGAGGCCATCGGCGACACCGACGCCTGGGGGCTGGACGCCGCCGGCCCAGCCGTCTTCCTCGCCCTGCTCGCCCCCATGCTGCGGACGACGACGGAGCGCGCCGTCGCCGCCGTCGCCGTGGTCCTCGGACTCGGCTTCCTGCCGCTGCTCCCGGCCGGAGTGCCGGTGCTCGTCGCGGCGCTCGCCGCCCCGGCGGTGCTCTGGTTCGAAGGCCGGGGGGCCACCGACCGGGCTCGGAAGGAGACGGACCGTTGAGTATCTGGATCGCCATAGGGCTGACCGCGGTCGGCTGCTATCTCGTCAAGCTGCTCGGGCTGCTCGTACCGGCGGGCGTGCTGGAACGCCCCCTCGTCCACCGGCTCTCCGCGCTGCTTCCCGTGGCGCTGCTGGCGGCTCTCACGGCGCAGCAGGCCTTCGGCGGCCCCGACGGGGCGCTGGTCGTCGACGCCAGGGTGGCGGGGCTCGGGGCGGCGGGGCTCGCGCTGGTGCTGCGCGCCCCGTTCCTGGTCGTCATCGCCGCGGCGGTCGCGGTGACCGCGGGCGTACGCGCCCTCGGCGGCTGACCCCGGGCTGCGGCCCGTCCGGTGACGGGCGAACCGTCGCCGTTCGAGTATCCGCGCGGTCGGCCACATGAGGCGCTCCGCGCGGGCGAGAGGCGGACGGCCTCGGCCGCACTCCCGGGAGCGGGATACTGGAGTCATGCGGTTGACGATTTTCTGGGAACGGATGGCGGACCACTTCGGCCCCGCGTACGCGGACTCCTTCGCCCGCGACCATGTGATGGCGGAGCTGGGCGGCCGTACGGTGCACGAGGCACTCGACGCCGGCTGGGAGGCCAAGGACGTCTGGAGGGCGGTCTGTACCGCCATGGGAGTGCCCGCCGACAAACGGTGAGGTGCGCGTACGCGACACTTGCCCAGTGCCGCTGACCGACGAAACAGCCCCGGACCCCCAGCCGTCCCCTCCTCCGCCGCCCCCTCCCACTGCGGCGGACATCGGAGGGGCGGCCCGTATGCCCCGCTGGCTGCCTCGTGCCATGGTGCTCGCGCTGACACTCGTCGCGTGCTTCCAGCTCGGCAGTTGGGCCTTTCACCAGCTCCTCTCGCTGCTGACCAACATCCTGATCGCCTTCTTCCTGGCCCTGGCCATCGAGCCGGCCGTCAGCCGGATGGCATCCCACGGTGTACGGCGTGGACTCGCCACCTTCCTGGTCTTCTTCGCCGTGGTGGTCGCGAGCGTCGGCTTCGTCGTCCTGCTCGGTTCGATGCTCGCGGGGCAGATCATCGAGATGGTCGAGGACTTCCCCAGGTCCCTCGACTCCCTCATCAACTGGATCAACCGGAGCTTCCACACCGAGCTGTCACGGGTGGCCGTCCAGGACAGCCTGCTCCACTCCGACTGGCTCCAGAGATATGTCCAGAGCAGTGCGAGCGGTGTGCTCGACATCTCCACCACCGTGCTCGGCGGCCTCTTCCGGCTTCTTACGATCTTCCTGTTCTCGTTCTACTTCGCCGCCGACGGCCCCCGGCTGCGCCGCACCGTCTGCTCCCTCCTCCCCCCGGCCAAGCAGGCCGAGGTGCTGCGCGCCTGGGAGATCGCGGTCGACAAGACCGGCGGCTACATCTACTCGCGCGGTCTGATGGCCCTCATCTCCGGCGTCGCGCACTACATCCTGCTGGAGATCCTCGGCATCCCCTACGCGCCGGTACTGGCCGTGTGGGTGGGCCTCGTCTCGCAGTTCCTGCCGACCATCGGCACGTATCTGGCGGGCGCCCTGCCGATGCTGCTCGCCTTCACCGTGGCCCCCTGGTACGCGCTGTGGGTGCTCGGATTCGTCGTGATCTACCAGCAGTTCGAGAACTACGTCCTCCAGCCCAAACTCACCGCCAGAACCGTCGACATCCACCCCGCCGTCGCCTTCGGCTCGGTCGTCGCCGGTACGGCGCTGCTCGGCGCCGTCGGCGCCCTGATCGCCATCCCCGCGGTCGCGACGCTCCAGGCCTTCCTGGGGGCGTACGTGAAGCGTTACGACGTGACGGACGACCCGCGCGTGCACGGTCACCGGCGACGCGGCAGCGGGCGCGCGCTGGCGAGGATGCGCGGGGCATGGCGGCGCGGCGTGCTGCGCCGTGGCCGCCTGCGTGTGCCGCCGCCCCGCGCGGACGGCGACGCCTGACCCCGCTTGAGGATCTGAGTCCGTGACGGGGCTTCCTCGGCGGGGCTCAGCCGCGCAGATAGGCGAGCACGGCCAGGACGCGGCGGTTCGTCGCGTCCGTCAGTGAGAGGTCGAGCTTGGTGAGGATGCTGCCGAAGTGCTTGCTCACCGTCCCCTCGCTGACGTGCAACGCCGCGCCGACGGCGGCGTTGGACCTGCCCTCCGCCATCAGCGCCAGTACTTCCTGTTCGCGCGGCGTCAGCCTCGACAGAGGGTCGCGCCGGTGCCTCAGCAGTTGCCGTACGACCTCGGGGTCCACCACCGTGGCTCCGTCGGCGACGCGGCGGACGGCGTCGACGAACTCCTCGACGTGGCCGATCCGTTCCTTGAGCAGATAGCCGACACTGGTGCCGTCGGAGGAGTCGAGGAGTTCCTCGGCGTAGGCGCGCTGAACGTACTGGCTCAGCACCAGGATGGGCAGTTGCGGCTGCCGCTCCCGCAACTCCAGCGCGGCCCGCAGGCCTTCGTCGGAGAACCCCGGCGGCATGCGCACGTCCGTCACCACGATGTCGGGCCGGTGCTCCGTCACCGCGGCGGTCAGCTCCTCGGCGGTGCCGGCCTCGGCCACGACCTCGTGCCCGAAGCGTTCGAGCAGACCCTTGAGTCCGTCCCGCAGGAGCACGCTGTCCTCGGCCAGCACGATGCGCGACATCAGGTCCTCGTTCGGGTGGGAGCGGTCGCGGTGACGGGGGTGGCGGCGTGGGCGGACGGTCCGGTCGGCGCGGCTCCGTGGGCGCGTGAAGCGGCGGGGCGGCAGGGGATCCGTAGACGGAACACCGTGGGCCCGCCGGCGGGGCTGGCGACCAGCAGATCGCCGTCGAGCACCGAGATCCGGTCCGCGACCCCCTGGAGGCCGGTGCCGCCGGAGAAGTCCGCGCCGCCGGCCCCGTCGTCCGTCACCTCCACGACCAGCTCGCCGCCGGCGATCTCGCCCCGCACCTCGGCGCGGTCGGCCCCGCTGTGCTTGGCGACGTTGGCGAGGGCCTCGGAGACCGCGAAGTACGCCGCCGTCTCGACCGGTTCCGGAAGCCGCCCCGGCAGCTCGAAACGTACATCGACCGGCACCGTCGACCGGTCGGCGATGTCCTCCACGGCGTCCTTCAGCCCCCGGTCGGTGAGCACCTGGGGGTGGATGCCGCGGATCAGCTCCCTGATCTCGACCAGCGCGGTGTCTGCCTCGTCGTGTGCTCTGGTCAGGAGGCCGCCCAGCGGCTCACCGGGGTTCTCCAGCCTCGCGAGGCCGAGCGTCATCGACAGGGCCACCAGGCGCTGCTGCGCCCCGTCGTGGAGGTCGCGCTCGATCCGCCGGCGTTCCGCCTCGAAGGCGTCCACCAGCCGCATCCGGGAACGGCCCAGCTCCTGGATGCGGGAATCGACGGCCGCCGCACGGGAGGAGAGCAACTGTCCGGCCAGCGCCGCGCGCCCGGCGGCCACCACCCCCAACGGATAGGCGAGGACCGGCAGCAGAAGCGCGCCCACCAGCGCCGCCGCGAACGCCTGCGGATACGAGTCGGCCAGCCAGATCTTCAGTACGCGGACTTCCTCGCCACCTCCGAATGTGGCCATGACGACGGGCGTGGCCAGCAGGCCGCCGCAGCCGACGAGCACCGTGCCGACGACCAGCGCCTCCACCGGCCACAGCACGAACGCGCACAGCAGCGCGTAGCCCAACTCCCGCCACGTAGTCGGCTCTTGGAGCCGGAGCCGGACCCACGCGGCGAGGCCGGTGCGGTCGGGCTCACGGTGCGGATCGGTCAGTACGACGGGGTCGATCAGCCGCAGTCGGCGGCGCTCCAGCGCGGCCAGGGGGATGCCCGCGAGGGCGAACATCAGCAGCAGCGGAAGACCGATCAGGACCACCGCCAGCGCGCCGCCCGTGAGCGCCAGCAGGAGCAGCGAGACCAGGGTCGCGAAACCGACGAGCACGCCGCTCAGCAGGTACGCCGCGGAGCGCCACGGCCATCCGCCGAGGAGATAACGGGGCGCCCGGAGCGCCTGCCAGAGGCTGGGGGAGTGCATGGACGCACGGTAGGCGGGCTCCGTACGGGGCGACCACCCAGCTACCTCCACCTTTCGCCCCGTACGCACCCCCACCCCAGCCGTTCCACCAGGCAGGGGGTGGAGACAGCTCCACCACGGGCATGGCGTCCCGCTGTGATGTGCGCCGCGTCGGGCGCGGCTTGAGTGATCGCCATGAAAGACACGAGCGACAAGAACGCGGTCAACGGCACGCAGGATGCGCAGGACGTGCGCGGCAGGACGGACCTCGCGGCGCACGACGACGGCGGCGGGGACCGCATCGCCGCACGGGACATGGCGGTACGGCTCGTCTCCGTCAGCCGCTCCTACGGGAAGGGCGCGGCGGCGGTGACCGCGCTCGACCGGGTCACCCTCGACATACCCAAGGGCACCTTCACCGCCGTCATGGGGCCCTCCGGCTCCGGCAAGTCCACGCTGCTCCAGTGCACCGCCGGACTTGACCGGCCGACCAGCGGGACGGTGCTGCTCGGGGACCGCGACCTCACCTCGCTCAGTGAGAACAGGCTGACCCTGCTGCGGCGCGAACGGATCGGCTTCGTCTTCCAGGCGTTCAACCTGCTGCCCTCGCTCACCGCCGAACAGAATGTCGCCCTTCCACTGCGTCTGGCGGGCCGGAGGCCGAAACGGGGCGCGGTTCTCGATGTGCTGGAGCGGGTGGGGCTGCGTGATCGCGCGGGGCACCGGCCGAGCGAGCTGTCCGGCGGGCAGCAGCAGCGCGTGGCGCTCGCCAGGGCGCTCGTCACCCGCCCCGACGTCCTGTTCGGGGACGAGCCGACGGGTGCGCTGGACTCCCGGACGGGCGGGGAGGTGCTGACGTTGCTGCGCGGCATGGTCGACGGGGGCCAGACAGTGATCATGGTGACGCACGACCCGATGGCGGCGTCGTACGCGGACCGGGTGCTGTTCCTGGCGGACGGCCGCGTACGGGGCGCGCTGGACTCCCCGACCGCGGACCGGGTCGCGGAGCGGATGACCGCCCTGGCGGTGGCCCCGTGCTGAGGTTCACATTTCAGGGGATGCGGGCCCGTTGGGTCACCTTCACCGGCTCGTTCGTCGCTCTCGCCCTGGGCGTCGGGCTCATCGCGGCCACGGGGCTCGCCCTGGCCGCCACGTTCGAGGCCCCGCACCGGGGACCGGAGCGCTTCGCGGCGGCCCCGGTGGTCGTCAGGCCATCCGACACTCTGAGGGTCGCCACCCCGAACGGGGAGGATACGGAGCGACTCACCGATCCCCGGGCGGTACCGGAGGAGCTGGCCGGCGAACTCGCGCGGCTCGGCCCCACGGTGGAGGACCGGACGTTCCCGGTGTCGTTCGCCGACGCCTCCTTGAGAGGCGGCACCGGCGGGGCGGGCCGCGGGGCGGATCACGGGGCGGGTGACGCGGTCGGCGCGGTCGGGCATCCATGGTCGGTCGCGGCGGCCACGCCGTACCGCCTTACCGGCGGCCGCCCGCCCGCGGCGTCCGACGAGATCGTCGTCGCGGTGGCGCCCCGTGCGGGGGCCCGCCCCGGCGGCGTGGAGGTCGGCGAGCGGGTGCGGGTCGTGACCCCGGACGGGGTCGGCAGCCGCACCGTGGTCGGCACCGTGGGCGCGACGGACTTCGAGAATGCCGTGTTCTTCACCGAAGCCGAAGCCGCCCAACTCTCGCCCCGTATCGACGCGTTGGTGGTGCGCGCGGACTCGACGGCGGTACGCGGAGTCGTACGGGCCGCAGCAGGCGCGGAGTCCGCCGACCGGCCCGGGTTCGAGGTCCTGACCGGCGACGAGCGGCGCAGGGCCGATCCCGACCCCGACCGTGACAGCGAGGCACTCATGGCGGTCAACGCGCTGCTGGGTACGGCGGCGGGCATCACCTGCTTCGTCTCCGTCTTCGTCGTCGCGTCGACCTTCGCCTTCGCGGTGGCCCAACGCAGACGCGAGTTCGGTCTGCTCCGTACGGCGGGCGCCACACCCCGGCAGATACGCCGGACGGTCTTCCTTGAGGCGGTCCTCGTCGCCGTACCCGCGTCGGTGGCGGGCTGCCTGCTCGGCGACCTCGGGGCGCCGCCGCTCGCCGCGTGGCTCGTCGACAACGGCGTCGCGCCCTCCTGGTTCGGCATCGGCGACCAGACCTGGCCCCTGCACACCGCCTTCTGGACGGGTCTGTGCGTGGCGACGGCCGGCGTCCTGACGTCCTCCTGGCGAGCGGGACGGATCAAGCCCACAGAGGCGCTGCGCGAGGCCGCGGTGGACAGCCGGGCGATGCCCCCGAGCCGCCGGCTCCTCGGAGCGCTCGTCCTGTTGGCCGGCCTGGGACTGCTCGTCTGGTCACTGGCCACCGACCCCGGCGAGGCCCTCAAGAGGAAGACCTACATCACGCGGCCGATGCTGCTGATCGTCGGCTTCGCCCTGTACGCGCCCGTGCTCGTGCCGCCGTTGGTCAGGTTCGTCACCTGGCTGCCGGCCCGGCTGCCGGGCGCCACGGGACTGCTGGCGCGGGAGAACGCGGCCACCGGGGTGCGCCGTACGGCGGCCGTCGCCGCTCCGGTACTGATCACCGTCGCGCTCGCCGCCTCTCTCCTGGGTACGACGGCGACGATCAACGAGGCCAAGGCGGCCGAGGCGGCGGCGCAGACGCGCGCCGACTACGTGGTGACGGCGCCGGATGGAGAGGGCGCGTTGCCCGCGGCGTTCGTGACCCGGGCGCGGAGCATCCCCGGCGCGGCCGTGAGCGCGTCCCGTTCCACCGCCGTGACCGTGCTCGAAGAGGACGTCGCCCTCGTGACATCGGCGGCCAGGGCCGTGGACCCGGCCGGTCTCGCCGCGGTGTCCCGGCTCCCGGTGGCGTCCGGCCGGGTCGCCGATCTCGACGACGGGGGCATCGTCGTCAACGAGGAGTGGCTGGAGCGGACCGTCGGGCAGCGGGTGAGGGTCTGGCTGGGCGACGGCCGCGAGGCGACCCTGCGGATCGTTGCGGTCCTGCGGACCGGCACCGGCGACAACGGTGTGTACGTGACCCCGCGCAACGCCCCCGGCGCCCCGGTCGACCGCGTCGACATCGCACTGCGGGGCGGCGTGGACGGCGCGGACGGCGGCGACGCCGTTGCCGCCGACGCCGCACTGCGCGAAGCGGGGCGCGCGACCGGAACGACCGTCCTGACGAAGGACGCCTGGCTGGAGCGGAGCCACCCCCGCACCGGCGGGAACACCCGGCTGGGCATGCTGCTGATTCTCGGGATCGCCCTGCTCTACACGGCGATCGCGTTGGCGAACACCCTTGTCATGGCGACGTCCGACCGGGTCGGCGACCTGGCGGTGCTCCGGCTGGCCGGCGCGACCGCACCACAGGTGCTCCGCCTGGTCGCCGTAGAGGCCCTGGTGGTCGTGGCCGTGGGCTCGCTCCTCGGCGCCGCCGTGGCCGGCCTGAACCTCCTCGGGCTGCGAGGCGCCCTCGCGCTGCTCTCCGTCCCGTCGTCCCTGGTCGTGCCGTGGGCGAGTCTGGGAGCGATGGTGGCGGCGAGCGCCGTACTGGCGGTGGTGGCCGCCGTCGTACCGGCACTCGCCGCGCTGCGCACGAGGCCGGTCGAGGTCGCGGGGACGCGTGAGTAGCCGCGTGGGGACGCCCCGAACTCATGGTCGAACCGGCCTGCGAGCAGCGGGTGTTCGTCAGGGGAGGCGCTCCCACTCGACGAACATCGCGCGCGTGTCGGCGGGATCGATCCGCACCGGAAGGGTCCTGCCCGGCCGGACCTCGGCGGCGTGGTTGAACGGCACGCGCACGTGCCGGGTGACCGGTTGGCCGTGGATCACCAGGTCGAGCCGGACGATCGGCTCCGCGCCGATCGCGCTCGACGTGCTCCTGACGGCGACGATCACGGCCGTTGTCGGCACTCCCGTCGCGGCCACCTGCCGCAGGGCGGTGACGCTGCCGAACATTCGGTGCTGCACCAGGGTCCAGACCAGGCCCTGTATCAGTCCGACGACGCCGACGACCCCGAGGCTCCCCGCCACCGACGCTCTCGCCACGCCGCCGAGCACGGCGAGACTGATCAGCGCGAGGACCGAGGCGGCGCCACCGGCCAGCAGGAACACCCGGCCCAGCCGCCCGAAGGTGACATCCACTGATTCCCCCCTCCAACCCGGATCCCGGGATCGTCGGCCCTCCGAACCGTGCCGGCCGCCCCCTGCCCGCACCTTCCGGCAGCGGGGAGAACCCCGCGCGACCCCCGGTCGAACAGCCGAGGCCTCCGGGGTCACAGGACCGCCCCAACCGCTCCCCGACACGCCCACGGGAGACGCTTGACACCAAAATCGAACAGACGTTCTTATGGGGGTGAGGCCGGTTGGTCGGTGTTCCGGGAGCCGGGAGTTTTCCACAGGCCGGGAGGACGTCGAGGCCCATTGTCAGTGGCAGGGGATAGCGTCTTCGATGTGAAGCGATCGACACAAGCAAATCGGGTGGAACCCATGGCAGGATCCGACCGCGAGAAGGCGCTGGACGCCGCTCTCGCCCAAATTGAACGGCAATTCGGCAAGGGCGCGGTGATGCGCCTCGGCGAGCGGCCGAACGAGCCCATCGAGGTCATCCCCACCGGGTCGACCGCACTCGACGTCGCGCTCGGAGTCGGCGGCATCCCGCGTGGCCGCGTGGTGGAGGTGTACGGGCCGGAGTCGTCCGGCAAGACGACGCTGACGCTGCACGCGGTGGCGAACGCCCAGCGGGCGGGTGGCACGGTGGCCTTCGTGGACGCCGAGCACGCCCTCGACCCGGAGTACGCGAAGAAGCTCGGCGTCGACATCGACAGCCTGCTGCTCTCCCAGCCGGACAACGGTGAGCAGGCCCTGGAGATCGTGGACATGCTGGTCCGCTCCGGGGCGCTCGACCTCATCGTCATCGACTCCGTCGCGGCCCTGGTGCCGCGCGCGGAGATCGAGGGCGAGATGGGCGACTCGCACGTGGGTCTTCAGGCGCGGCTGATGAGCCAGGCGCTCCGGAAGATCACCAGTGCGCTCAACCAGTCCAAGACCACGGCCATCTTCATCAACCAGCTCCGCGAGAAGATCGGCGTGATGTTCGGTTCGCCGGAGACCACGACCGGTGGCCGGGCGCTCAAGTTCTACGCCTCGGTGCGGCTCGACATCCGTCGAATCGAGACGCTGAAGGACGGCACCGACGCCGTCGGCAACCGCACCCGCGTCAAGGTCGTCAAGAACAAGGTCGCGCCGCCCTTCAAGCAGGCCGAGTTCGACATCCTCTACGGCCAGGGGATCAGCCGCGAGGGCGGTCTGATCGACATGGGCGTGGAGGAGGGCTTCGTCCGCAAGGCCGGCGCCTGGTACACGTACGAGGGCGACCAGCTCGGCCAGGGCAAGGAGAACGCCCGCAACTTCCTCAAGGACAACCCCGATCTCGCCGACGAGATCGAGAAGAAGATCTTGACGAAGCTGGGTGTCGGCGTGAAGCCCGAGGACCCCGCGGCCGAGCCCGGAGCGGACGCGGCCGGTGGCCCTGCCGCCGCCGGTGCCCCGGCGGCGGACACGGCCAAGACGGTGCCCGCTCCCGCCACCAAGGCCAAGTCGGCCAAGGCGGCGGCGGTAAAGAGCTAGTTCGGCGCCGTGCCCTATGCGAAGAGGCGGCGAACTGAGAAGCCGGGCGGCAGCCCCGACTCGTCGAGGGCCGAGAAGGAGCTGCCGCCCCAGGATCCGGCGGAGCGGGCGCGGGGGATCTGTCTGCGCCTGCTCACCGGGACACCCCGCACCCGGAAGCAGCTGGCGGACGCGTTGGAGAAGCGCGACATCCCCGCGGATGTCGCGGCGGAGGTCCTCTCCCGCTTCGAAGACGTGGGACTGATCAACGACGCCGCGTTCGCCGGGGCATGGGTGGAGTCCCGGCACCACGGCCGGGGCCTGGCCCGGCGCGCGCTGGCGAATGAACTGCGTACGAAGGGGGTGGACCCGGACCTGATCGACGAGGCGGTGGGGCAGCTCGACTCCGACCAGGAGGAGGCGACCGCACGGGAGTTGGTCGCCCGAAGGCTCCGTTCCACCCGGGGGATGGATCGGGACCGGAGGGTGCGCAGGCTGGCGGGCATGCTGGCGCGCAAGGGGTATCCACAGGGAATGGCCATGCGGGTGGTCAAGCAGGCACTGGAGGCCGAGGGCGAGGACACGGAGGGACTGGACGAGGAGAGCGTCTACTGAGGCCCGGGGAGCCGGGAGCACAGGGCAGCCGAAGGAACGGTGAACGGAACCCGGCCCGCGCGGGGGCGGCCGGGCTCGGGAGCCGGCTCAGTGCGAGACCGGCAGGCCTTCCGCCTTCCATGCCTGGAAGCCGCCGACAAGGTCCGTCGCGCGGTGCAACCCCAACTGGCGCAGCGAGACAGCCGCGAGACTCGACGCGTAGCCCTCGTTGCAGATCACCACGACCCGCAGATCGTGGCTGGTGGCCTCCGGCGCCCGGTGGCTGCCCTGCGGGTCGAGGCGCCACTCCAGCTCGTTGCGCTCCACGACGAGCGCACCGGGGATCAGCCCGTCGCGTTCTCGCAGCTCCGCGTAGCGGATGTCGACCAGCAGCGCGCCGTTCTCGGCCGCGGCAAAGGCCTCCCGCGGCCCGAATCGGTCAAGTCCCTCGCGGACCCGGTCGAGCAGTTCGTCGATCCCCACCGGCGCGACCGGCCCCACCGGCGCCTCGGGCACCGGCGGCGCGCTCTCCGCCGACTGTTCGCCCGGCCCGCTCACTGCCACTCCTGGGGACGCTCGACCTGCTCAAGGCGGAGCACCGCACCCGTGCGGCTGTAGCGGCGCATCAGCGGCAGCGGCGGATAGTAGGCGTGCACCGAGACGGCGTGCTCCGCGTCCGACTCGTTGCGCACCTCGTGCACATGGTGGCTGCCGAACGCCCTGGCGTCGCCCTTCGCCAACTTCCGTGCCCGGTCCACCCCTTCGGCCAGCTCCAGCGTCTTCCAGCCCTCGGTCGGCAGCCGGGCGGCCAGCGAGTCCTCCTGGAGCGCACCCGCCGCCGTGGCGAAGGCGCCGTACGAGCCGCCGTGGTCGTGCCAGCCGGTCCCCGTGCCGGGCGGCCAGCTGATGATCCACGCCTCGCTGCCGGCGGGGCCGTCGAGACGGATCCAGGTGCGGCCCTCGGGGTCGAGGGGGAGGGTGGAGACGAGTTCGGCGTCGGCCGCCGTGCGTCGTACGAAGGCGAGCAGTTCGGCCTGCGTGGGAGCGCCCGACGTGGTGGGCGCCGGAGCGGTGGAGTCAACAGCCGGAGAACCGGCGGCAGTTGACGCCGGGGCGGCGGGCGTGGGGGTGTCGAGAGAGGGAGACATGAGGACCGTCCTGGAAGTTCGCGGAGGCGCGCCGTCATTACCGACACGACGAGCGCTGAGAGAGGGGGGCGAATTCAACAGGACGGACGACACACGCAGCCCGCGTAGCGGAGCAGGTCCATATGGACCCTCCGCCACAGGCGTACATCCGTGTCAGTCACGCTCCGGAGTACACCATGTGATCAGGACGACGGTCAATTGATGTTCGCGGTCCGACCCGTGCGGTCGGAGCGATCTTTCGCCGGAGAGGACTCGGGCACACCCCCACGTGCGGCGTCGGCCGCCGCGTACAGCTCGTCGGGGCGTACTCCGCCGAAGGCCGCGACCAGATGCCCGTCGGGCCGTACGAGCAGCACCGAGTGCGCGGACGCCCCCGGGTAGCTCTCGGTGACCAGCAGCTCGGCCGGTGCCGGCAGCGCCGCCACCGCCTCGGCTAGCCGAGGCATCACGCCCGCGGTCAGCCAGTGCCGCCGGTCCCACACGCCCGTCCCCGGCGCGACCAGCACCACCAGCATGCTGCCCCTGCCGAGCCGGTCCCGCAGCCGCACCGTCGTCCCGTCGGGGGCCGTCACGAGCACGTCCTCGACCGGGGCCCCCGTCCGGGTGTCGACCGTCGTGTGCGCCTCGGTGTACGGAGGCGCGAGGGGGGAGTGCGGGTACGCGGGGGGCGCGCCCAGCGGCCCGTGCCCCAGATGCCCGTCGGCGAGCAGGGCGTCGTGGCCGCGCGCGCTGCCCAGATACGTACGCAGCCCTCCGCCGCCGCGAAGTATCGTCAGCGACTGGTCCGCCGCGCGCAGCCGGGCGGCGACCGCCGTCCGGCGTTCCGCCTGGTAGCTGTCGAGCAGCGTCTCCGACGCCCCGTGGTGCCACGCGTGCGCCAGCTTCCAGCCGAGATTGTCGGCGTCCCGCAGCCCCTCGTCGAGGCCCTGCGTACCGAGCGCGCCCAGCAGATGCGCGGCGTCGCCGGCGAGGAAGGCCCGCTCGACGCGCCAGCGCCGCGCGAGCCGGTGGTGCAGCGTGTACACGCCGGTGTCGAGCAGGTCGTACTGCGGCGTCTCGCCGCACCACCCGGCCAGGGTGTCCCGTACCCGCGCCAACAGCGCCTCCGGCGTGACCAGATCGCCCCGGGCGGGCAGCAGCCAGTCCAGCCGCCACACACCGTCGGCGAGCGGCCTGGCGGACACCTCCTGGCCGCCGCCCCGCCACGGCGGCTGACGGTGCAGCACGGCCTCGCCGGGCCAGGGCAGTTCGACGCGGAGCGCGGCGACCGCGTGCCGCTCCACCGCCGTACGGCCCGGGAAACGGACCCCCAGAAGCTTGCGGACGGTCGACCTGGCGCCGTCGCAGCCCACCACATGGCTCCCCCGCCACCAGGTTGCCCCGGGGCCCCGGGTGTGCACCGTGACGCCCCGCGCGTCCTGCTCCAGCGAGTCGAGCCGGCTGTCCGTCACCAGCCGTACGAGGCCGTGGCGCGCCACGGCGTCCCTGAGACCGCGCGTGAGGGCGTGCTGGGGGAGATGTAACGGGGAGGGGAACACCGGCTCGGCACGGTCCCCGTCGCCGGCGCAGGCCCCGGCGGAGCCCCCCGCACCGACGCCGCCCGGACCGGGACCGGCGCCGGGACCACCGGCACCCGTACCACCGGCCCCACTCGCGCCACCCGCCTCCTCAGCATCACCGAGCGGCAGCTGTCGCATCTGCTGCTTGCGTCGCAGCTGGCGCCAACCGACCCACCAGGCACCTTCGTCACGGAGCGTGGAGCAGCCCAGCCGCGCCATCAGAGCGGCGGTGTCGGGCCGCAGCACCGCCGTGCGGGCCGGGCGCGGCTCGTCCTTCCCCGCCCCCTCGTCCAGCACGACGACGGGAACCCCCTGGGTGGCGAGACAGAGGGAGAGCGCGAGCCCCACGGGGCCCGCGCCTACGACGATCACCGGGTCCACGGCGCGACCCCTCCGGCCCGTACGGTCAGGTGGCGATTGGCGGTTGGAACCCGGAGAGCGATCACAGAACGTATGCAACCTACTGCGGGTGCTTGCGTCAAGTGACGGAGGCAGCGACGCCGCGCGCCGCTGCCTCCGTCGAGTCCATCGGCCCCGTTCGCGGGGCCCTCACGGCTAGGGAACCGCGCCGCTTCCGCCGCCCCCGCCGTCCGTCTTGCGGGCGTCCGTGAGCCTCTCCGGCGTACCCGTCGGGGTCAGGTCCTCCATCGCCTCGCCGGTCAGCACCGCACCGGTGCTCCTCTTGGCGCGGCGCAGCCGCTTCTCCAGCCAGGACGCGAAGGTCGTCAGCAGGAGGTTCAGCACGATGAAGATCACCGCGACGACGATGAAGCTCGGGATGACGTTCGAGTAGTTCGCGGCCAGCGTCTTCCGGGCGTTGAGCAGCTCCGGGAAGCTGAGGAGGGCACCGCCGAGCGCGGTGTCCTTCACGATCACGACGAGCTGGCTCACGAGTGCCGGCAGCATCGCGGTCACCGACTGCGGCAGCAGGATGCTCCGCATCGTCTGGCCCTTGCGCAGACCGATCGCCTTGGCGGCCTCCGTCTGTCCCCTGGGCAGGGACAGGATGCCCGCGCGGACGACCTCGGCCAGCACGGACGCGTTGTACAGCACGAGGCCGGTGACGACCGCGTACAGGGGGCGCGTCTCCGTACTGATGTCGGTGGACGTCGCGTAGAACTGGTTCGCGAACACCATGAGGATCAGCACGGGGATCGCGCGGAAGAACTCCACGACCACACCGGCGGGAACCCTGATCCAGCGGTGGTCGGAGAGCCTGGCTATGCCGAACAGCGCTCCCAGGGGCAGCGCGATGACCAGCGCGAGCGCCGCGGCCTTGGCGGTGTTGGCGAGGCCCGGCAGGAGATACGTCGACCATGCCTGGGACTCGGTGAAGGGGCTCCACTTCGCCCACTCCAGCTGTCCCTTGTCGTCCATGGCGGAGTAGACCCACCACACACCGAGGGCCAGGACGATCAGGAACAGCACCGTGTAGACGATGTTGCGCCGCTTGGCGCCGGGACCCGGCGCGTCGTACAGAACGGAAGTCATCGCTTCACCGCCACTCGCTTGGCGACCCAGCCGAGGAGAAGACCGGTCGGCAGTGTCAGGACCACGAACCCGAAGGCGAAGATCGCCGAGATGAGGATGAGTTGCGACTCGTTCTCGATCATCTCCTTCATCAGGAGGGCTGCTTCCGCCACACCGATGGCCGCGGCCACCGTCGTGTTCTTCGTCAGGGCGATCAGCACGTTGGTGAGAGGCCCGATGACGGAGCGGAACGCCTGGGGAAGGACTATGAGCGTCAGGACCTGGGTGAAGTTCAGCCCGATGGCCCGCGCGGCCTCCGCCTGCCCGACGGGCACCGTGTTGATGCCGGACCGGATGGCCTCACAGACGAACGCGGCCGTATAGGCGGTCAGTCCGAGAATGGCCAGCCGGAAGCTCAGCGCGTCGAAGTCGTCGGCCGCCCCCAGCGTGATGCCGAAGACATCGGCGAGACCGAGGGAGGAGAAGACGATGATGACGGTGAGCGGAATGTTCCGGACGACGTTGACGTACACCGTGCCGAATCCGCGCATCAACGGAACCGGGCTCACCCGCATCGCGGCAAGAATGGTGCCCAGGATGAGGGAGCCGATTCCGGAGAAGACGGCGAGTTGCACCGTTACCCAGAACGCCCCGAGCAGGTCGTAACCTTCAAGAAAGTCGAACACGATCTCCCGCGCTCTCGCGTTTGTTGATGGCATGGCGCGCCACCCTCAGGGGGCGGCGCGCCACATCTGCGCCGTACGAGCTGACGCCCGTGCCGATTCAGCTGACGATGTTGCCGATCTTCGGGGCGGGCTCGTTCTTGTAGTCGGCCGGGCCGAAGTTGTCCGTCACGGCCTTGTCCCAGGCCTTGTCGGTGACCATCTTCTCGAGAGCGGCGTTGATGTCGTCGACCATCTTGGTGTCGCCCTTCTTGACACCGATGCCGTAGTTCTCGTTGCTCAGGCTGAGGCCGGCGAGCTTGAACTTGCCCTTGTTCTGCTCCTGCGAGGCGTAACCGGCGAGGATCGAGTCGTCGGTGGTCAGCGCGTCGACCGCGCCGCTGGCGAGGGCGTCGATGCACTCCGAGTACGTGCCGTACTCCTTCAGCTGGGCCTTGGGAGCCAGCTCGTCGCTCACGTTCTGCGCCGAGGTGGAGCCCGCGACCGAGCAGAGCTTCTTGCCGTTCAGGTCCGCGCCCTTGGCGATGTTGTCGTCGGAGCGGATCAGCAGGTCCTGGTGGGCCAGCAGATACGGTCCGGCGAAGTCGACCTTCGCCTTGCGCTCGTCGGTGATCGAGTAGGAGGCCACGATGAAGTCGACGTCGCCGCGCTCAAGAGCGGTCTCACGGTCGGCGCTCGGGGTCTCCTTCCACTCGATGTCGCCCTCGGCGTAACCGAGTTCCTTCGCCACGTACGTCGCGACGTCGACATCGAAGCCGGTGTAGGAACCGTCCGGCGTCTTCAGACCGATACCGGGCTGGTCGAACTTGATACCGACGGTGACCTTCTTGCCGCCGCTGTCACCCTCGCTCGACGAGTCGCCGTCGTCGGAACCGCACGCGGTCGCGGTCAGTGAAAGGGCCAGTACGGCGGCGGCGGCAGCGCTTGCTTTACGGAGATTCATGGTCAACATCCTTCGTTGTCTCGAAAGTTACGGGCAGCTCAGTGGTGCAGGATCTTTGACAGGAAGTCCTTGGCCCGGTCGCTGCGAGGGTTCGTGAAGAATTGCTCCGGCGTCGCCTCTTCGACGATCTGGCCGTCCGCCATGAAGACGACCCGATTCGCGGCGGACCGCGCGAAGCCCATCTCGTGGGTGACCACGACCATGGTCATGCCGTCACGTGCGAGCTGCTGCATGACTTCGAGCACCTCGTTGATCATTTCCGGGTCGAGCGCCGAGGTCGGCTCGTCGAAGAGCATCACCTTGGGCTCCATGGCCAGCGCGCGGGCGATCGCGACGCGCTGCTGCTGACCACCGGAGAGCTGAGCGGGGTACTTGTCCGCCTGGTTGGCCACACCGACTCGGTCCAGCAGGGTCCGTGCGAACTCGTCCGCGGCCCGCTTGTCCTTCTTGCGGACCTTGATCTGCCCCAGAGTGACGTTCTCCAGGACGGTCTTGTGCGCGAAGAGGTTGAAGGACTGGAAGACCATGCCGACGTCGGCGCGCAGTCGGGCCAGCTCCTTGCCTTCGGCGGGCAGCGGCTTCCCGTCGAGCGAAATGCTGCCTGAGTCGATCGGCTCCAGACGGTTGATGGCGCGGCACAGTGTGGACTTGCCGGACCCCGAGGGCCCGATCACGACGACGACCTCGCCACGGGCGATGGTCAGGTCGATGTCCTGGAGCACATGCAGCGCGCCGAAGTGCTTGTTGACGTTGCTCAGCACGACCAGGTCGCCCGACGCCTGCCCGGCGCCCTCGGTTTCCTTGGTCACTGAAACTCCGCTCATCGGCTTCTTGCTCCGTCCTCCTCGGTTGGGAGGACCTTAGTCACGCACTGCGACCAGCGTCATTACATCTGAGGGGAAATTGAGCATAACGATCCGGCCGCAACCGGACACACCGTGTGAAGCTGGCCGGTTCGGAGTACCGGGTGGGTAACGGAAACTGTCCCTTAACGGGAAGTGGCTTGACTGGTGCGGCCGCCATGGGCGTGGATGCCCTGGTACGTACTGTGACGGCCACACCACGGAGGAGGGCCATGAGGCTGCTGCTCGTCGAGGACGACGATCATGTCGCGGCGGCCCTCGCCGCCGTACTGGCCAGGCACGGCTTCGACGTCACGCACGCGCGCAGCGGCGAAGAGGCCCTCCAGGCGCTGCTCCCGGTGACCGACGGGACGAAGTCTCCTTACGGAGTCGTACTCCTCGACCTCGGACTCCCCGACCAGGACGGTTACGCGGTCTGCGGCAAGATCCGCAAACTCTGCTCGACCCCGGTGATCATGGTGACGGCGCGTGCCGATGTCCGTTCCCGGATCCATGGGTTGAACCTCGGCGCGGACGACTACGTCACCAAGCCCTACGACACGGGGGAGTTGCTCGCCCGCATCCACGCCGTCAGCCGGCGCAGCGTCGGCGGCGAGGAGGCCGGAGCGGGCGCCGGGGACTCGCTGCGCCTCGGGCCGGTCGCCATCGAACTGTCCACCCGCCGCGTCACCGTGGACGACGCCCCGATCCAGCTGACCCGCAAGGAGTTCGACCTGCTCGCCCTCCTCGCGCAGCGTCCCGGCGTCGTCTTCCGGCGGGAGCAGATCATCAGCGAGGTGTGGCGCACCAGCTGGGAGGGGACGGGGCGCACGCTCGAAGTGCATGTGGCGTCGCTGCGTTCCAAGCTCCGGATGCCCGCCCTGATCGAGACGGTGCGGGGCGTCGGCTACCGTCTCGTCGCCCCCGCCGCTCATCAAGGACCGTAACTCCCGGTGAGTACCCGACTTCTCCCCCTGCTGATCGTCCTCATGGCGGGCGTGCTCCTCGCGCTCGGCTTCCCGCTCGCCGTGAGCCTGGCCTCGGCGCAGCAGCAGGACGTCGTCGTCGACCGCATCGACGACACGGCGCGCGTCGCCGCCCTCGCGCAGTTCGTCAGCGAGGGCGACACCGGAGGCGCGAGCTCCGGCGCGGCCATCGGCTCCGACGAGCGCGGCACCCTGCTGGAGGAAGAGCTCAAGCGCTACTTCAAGGTGTACGGCATCCGGGCGGGCGTCTTCTACCGCGACGGAGAGGCCATGGCGCGGGCCCCTGAGGGCTGGACGGTGCCCCGGACGGGGGAGGGGCGCCTGGCCTTCCAGGAGGCCCTCCTGGGGCGTCGTAGCGACGATCCCCAGCAGGTCTGGCCCTGGCAGCGGCACGGCAGGCTGATAGTCGCGTCCCCGGTCGTACGGGACGGCGACGTCGTCGCGGTCGTGGTGACCGATTCGCCCACCGGGCGGATGCGGTCGCGGATCCTCGAAGGCTGGATGTACATCGCCGCCGGGGAGGCCGCCGCCATGCTGCTCGCCGTGGGGGCGGCGTTCCGGCTGACGGGGTGGGTGCTGCGTCCGGTACGGGTGCTGGACGCCGCCACGCACGACATCGCGACGGGGCGGATGAAGTCCCGTGTGGCCGCCGCCGGCGGCCCGCCCGAACTCCGGCGGCTGGCCCACTCCTTCAACGAGATGGCCGACAACGTCGAGGACGTGCTCGAACAGCAACGCGCCTTTGTCGCCGACGCCTCCCACCAGTTGAGGAACCCGCTCGCCGCACTGCTGCTGCGGATCGAACTGCTCGCACTCGAACTGCCCGCCGGGAACGAGGAGATCGCCTCCGTCCGTACGGAGGGCAAGCGGCTCGGCCAGGTCCTGGACGATCTGCTGGACCTGGCCCTCGCCGAACACGCTCCCGCCGATCTGCGGCTCACCGACGTCGGGGCGCTGGCGTCCGAACGCGTGGCGGCGTGGCGGGCGTACGCCGAGGAGAAGGGCGTACGGCTCACCGAGAGCACCGGCGCGGTCACCGGCTGGGCGGACCCCGTCGCGCTCTCCAGCGCGCTCGACGCCGTCGTGGACAACGCCCTGAAGTTCACGCCGGAGGGCGGCGGGGTGGACGTACGTGTTGAACGCGCCGGCTCCGACCGCACCACCATCACCGTCACCGACGGGGGGCCCGGACTCTCCGACGACGAGATGGACCGGATCGGCGACCGCTTCTGGCGCAGCAACCGGCACCAGAACGTGAAGGGGTCGGGGCTCGGTCTGTCCATCTCGCGGGCGCTGTTGGCGGCGGGCGGCGGGACGATCGCGTACGAGCAGGCCGAGCCTCGCGGGCTGCGGGTGACGCTGTCGGTGCCGAGGTCCTCACCGGCCTCCTCTTGAGAGGTGAGGGCTCGGGGCCGGGGCGCCCGGAGCTGAGGGGTGAGGGCCGAGGGGTACGAGGCTCGGCGGCCCCTACGGCTTGACCGAACGGTAGTAGTGCAGCGCGCCGTCGTGCAGTTGGAGCGGATCGGTGTAGATCGCCGTCCGCAGATCCACGAGCTGCGCCGGGTGGACCTTCTTACCGATGCGGTCGCGGCTCTTGATCACGGTGCGGGTGAAGCCCTCGGTCAGATCGGCGTCGATCCGGTCGGTGGTGACCAGCAGGTTCGCCACGGCCACCGTCGGCACCGCCGTACCGTCCTGCGCCCTCTTGTACGCGTCGGCCGGCATCATCGCCGAACGGTAGTAGCGGGTGTCCACGGGGGCCGTGTCGTGCAGCCTGTCGACGAGGGCGTCGTCGAGGGGCACCAGGCTGATGTCGAAGCGTTCCGACAACTGCTGCACGGCGGCGGTGGGCAGCCCGCCGGACCAGAAGAAGGCGTCGAGGTCCCCCGACTCCAGAAGGCCGGGCATGGTGTCGATGCCGGCGGAGACCGACCTGACGGCCTTCTTGGGATGCAGCCCGGCGGCTGTCAGCAGACGGTCGGCGATCAGCCGCACGCCGGAGCCCTCCTGGCCCACGCCGACCCGCTTGCCGCGCAGATCCCGCGCCGTCTTGATGCCGGAGCTCTTGGCCGCTATCAGCTGTACGTAGTCGTCGTAGAGCCGTGCGCAACCACGCAGCCGGTCGGCGCCGGGTCCGTTGTCCCGCCGGTACTTCGCGACGGCGTCGGCGGTGGCGATGGTGAAGTCGGCCTTCCCCGTGGCCACCCGTGAGATGTTCTCCTGCGATCCCTGGCTGGTCAGAAGCCCTATCGACACATTGGGCAGATCCTTGGCGAGGTCCTCCTTCAGGAGGTACCCGTAGCGTTCGTAGACCCCGCTCGTCACGCCCGTACTGAACTTGACGGAGCCGCTCGGAGCCTTCTCCCCGAGCGGTACCAGCCACCACGCCAGCAGCCCGGCCACCACCAGGGCGGCCACGCCTCCTACGAAGGCGGTGCGACGGCTCATACGGGGCGGAAGGGGGAACATGTGGCGATCCTGCCAGCTCACTCGCCGTAAAGGCCAGGCCTGGAGTCCCGGCTTGACTTCCGCCCCGGCGACGCCGGGGCCCGGGACGATCGTTCCGGGCCGTCCTCCGCTCCGGTGTCGGGCAGGCCCGCGACGTGTGGACTGCGCCCCGGTCCACGTCCTTCGCGGGATCGAGGACCGGGTTGACCGGCGCCCCAGACCTCCCCAGGCCTGGCGCCGGGCGCAGCCCGGAGCGCGTACCCAGGACTTCGGAGGCCAAACACCCCGGATTCCGCGGGCCTGATCGGTCGGACCTGATCGGATCCGGCCCGCCGGCTGACCTGTCCCGACGGGCCTCCACCGGTCAGCGGTCCTGGGAGAGCGCGAGGAGTTCGGCGAAGGTGCCGCCCGCGTGGACGAGGTCGTCGTAGCGGCCCTGTTCGGTGATCCGGCCCCGCTCCATCACCACGATGTGATCGGCGACCCTTGTGTTCTCCAGACGGTGCGTCACGACGATGGTGATGCGGTCACCGGCGATCGCCTTGATCTCCTCGAAGATCTGATGCTCGCCGCGCGGATCCATCTGTGAGGTGGGCTCGTCAAGGATCAGCAGTGGCGGGCGCCGGTACAGCGCTCTGGAACAGGCCAGACGCTGCCACTGTCCACCGGACAGCTCGGCCCCGCCGAACACCTCCCTCGCGAGGAGGGTGTCGAGACCGTTCGGCAGCTCCTCGACGGCGTCGCGCATGCCGACCGCGTCGAGCGCCTCCCACACAGGCCCGTCGTCGAAGGTCCGGGGCTGACCCAGCGTCACGTTCTCGCGGACGCGCAGCGGCCACTGCGCGAAGATCTGCGGCACCAGCCCGGTGCACCGCCACACGGTGGACCTGTCCACGGAGGCGAGGTCCGCACCGTTCCACAGGACCCGGCCCTTGTCGGCCAGGTAGATGCCGGTGATCAGACGGGTCAGGGTCGACTTGCCGGAGCCGTTCACACCGACGATCGCCAGGATCTCTCCGCGCCGCATGGTCAGGGAGAGCGAGTCGACGGCCGGCTTCTCCTTGCCCGGGTAGTGGTAGCTGACCTCCTCCAGCCTGATCTCGTCCACCGGCGCGCTCACCGACAACTCGCCACGCTCCGGAGCGCGCTTCCCGGCGTCGTCGAGGAACGCCTGCATGTCGCTGAGATAGAGGCTCGTATGGAACACGGCGGCGCCGTTGACGATCACCTGCGACAGGGCCGCCAGCGTGGTCTGCACGGCGACGACGGCCGTGGCCGCGACGGCGAGCGCCACCCTGCCCGTTCCCGCCAGCCAGGCGAGGGCCGCCCACGTGGCGACCAGGAACACCCCGCCCACGAGTGAGGACAGCAGCGCGATCCGCAGCGTTCGAGGGGCGGCGGCGAGCGTGCGCCGGTCGACCCGTTCGGAGAGCGATCGGTACCAGAACAGCAGATAGTCCGTCATGCCGTTGGCGCGGACCTCGTCGCCGTACTTGGGCGTCGTCGACCACCAGCGCATCATGCCCCGCACATTGCGGTCGGCGACGTTCGCGTAGTGGATCTCGTAGTCGACGCGGGCGGTGAGCACCGCGCCCACGCCGGCCGGGAGCACCGCGAGGAGCAGCAGCGGCAGCATCAGTACGTTCAGCAGCGACAGGACGGCGGTGGCGGTGACCATCCTGACGAGGGCCGACATGAACCGCTGGGCGTCGGTGACCATCACATGCGTACGCGCCACCCCCATCTCCGCGGCCTCCTGGCGGTCCGCGAACCCGTCCACCGCGTACGCCGCCGCCTCGACGCGGCAGACCGCCTCCACCAGGGCGGTGTCCGTCGCGGTCGTCAGCTTGGGCGTGAGACGTCGCGACGCGTACATGGACACGGCGGAGGCGGCACGGGTCAGTGCCGTCGCCGTGCCGACGACGAGAAGGGCCGGCAGCGCCTGCTCCAGCCGGTCGGCGACCGCGCCGCCGCCGAGGATCGGACGCATGGCACTGGCCGTCGCGGTCAGCAGGACGGCCGCGGCCACACCCGTCACCAGCTGACAGGCCAGGAGCAGCACGACGGCCCGGCGGTCCATGGCCCACGACATGGAGGCGATACGCCGCAGGACCGACGGGAGCTGGGCGCACAGCTTGCCGAAGGAGACCTCCCCGAGCGGATTCACCGAGTACTCGCCGGAGTAGACGATCTCGGCGGGAGGCGGCGGCGGTGGTGTCACTGATCGCTTGTACCGGCTTTCTGTCGAGGTCAACTGATCTCCCCTACGTGTTTCGTCGCCTGCGTCCGGTGCCGTCCGGTCGCTGTCGTCGGGTTCAACGAGACGAGCCGCCATATCGAACACACGTGTTTGAGACGGAGCGGATTCCGTACGGGGCGCGGTGCGCGCGGCGCGTCGAATCGCTCGGCCCTTGGGGCGCCGGGAGGGCCCCCGGCCCGCCGCTGTCCGAATCGCCGATGGCGATACGCCAGTGACGGACGGGATTCAGGGCCTCAGGGCTCCGGAGCGCACCCGCGCAAGCCACTGGCGGGGCCACCTCGGGCACCCCCGTACCCTTGACGAGTGACCATCAGCAGTGACCGGGCCGGAGCCGTGGACGAAGTGCGTGTCGAGCGGACGTACGAGGTACGCACCTACGGGTGCCAGATGAACGTCCACGATTCCGAGCGATTGTCCGGTCTCCTGGAGGACGCGGGCTATGTCCGGGCCCCCGCCGACGCCGACGGCGACGCCGACGTCGTCGTCTTCAACACCTGCGCCGTTCGCGAGAACGCGGACAACAAGCTCTACGGCAACCTCGGCCGGCTCGCCCCGATGAAGACCCGGCGCCCCGGCATGCAGATCGCCGTCGGCGGCTGCCTGGCGCAGAAGGACCGCGACACCATCGTCAAGAGGGCGCCCTGGGTCGACGTCGTCTTCGGTACGCACAACATCGGCAAGCTCCCCGTCCTGCTGGAGCGCGCCCGCGTACAGGAAGAGGCACAGGTCGAGATCGCCGAGTCGCTGGAGGCGTTCCCCTCCACGCTGCCGACGCGCCGCGAGTCCGCCTACGCCGCGTGGGTCTCCATCTCCGTGGGCTGCAACAACACCTGCACCTTCTGCATCGTCCCCGCCCTGCGCGGCAAGGAGAAGGACCGGCGCCCCGGCGACGTACTCGCCGAGGTCGAGGCGCTCGTCGCCGAAGGCGTCTCGGAGATCACACTGCTCGGCCAGAACGTCAACGCGTACGGCTCCGACATCGGCGACCGCGAGGCCTTCTCCAAGCTCCTGCGGGCCTGCGGGAGGATCGAGGGCCTGGAGCGCGTCCGCTTCACCTCGCCGCACCCGCGCGACTTCACCGACGACGTCATCGCCGCGATGGCCGAGACACCCAACGTCATGCCGCAGCTCCACATGCCCCTCCAGTCCGGCTCGGACACCGTCCTGAAGGCGATGCGTCGCTCGTACCGGCAGGAGCGATTCCTCGGGATCATCGACAAGGTCCGCGCGGCCATCCCGCACGCCGCCATCTCCACCGACATCATCGTGGGCTTCCCCGGTGAGACCGAGGAGGACTTCCAGCAGACGCTGCACACCGTGCGTGAGGCGCGCTTCGCGAACGCCTTCACCTTCCAGTACTCCAAGCGCCCCGGAACGTCCGCCGCCGACATGGACGGGCAGATTCCCAAGGAGGTCGTGCAGGAGCGCTATCTGCGCCTCGTCGCGCTCCAGGAGGAGATCTCCTGGGACGAGAACAAGACGCAGGTCGGCCGGACGCTCGACGTCATGGTCGCCGAAGGCGAGGGCCGGAAGGACGGGGCCACCCGCAGGCTCTCCGGCCGCGCCCCCGACAACCGGCTGGTGCACTTCACCGCGCCCGACGAGCAGGTGCGGCCCGGCGACGTGGTGACCGTCGACATCACATACGCGGCCCCGCACCACCTGCTCGCCGAGGGGCCCACGACGCGGATACGGCGTACCCGCGCGGGTGACGCCTGGGAGAGGCGCAACGCCGCCCCGCCCCAGCCCGCCGGTGTGCTGCTCGGCCTGCCGTCGATCGGTGTGCCGCCGCCGCTGCCCGAGCCGGCGGGTGGCTGCTCGGCCGTCTGACGGGCCGGCCGTTCGCGCCGGTCCCCGCAAGCGCCCTCCGTGCCCGGGCAGGGCCTAGTCTGCGCAGCATGCTCGTATCCGCCGCCGTGTGCCCCTGTCCGCCTCTGCTCGTCCCCGCCGTGGCCGCCGGCGCCGCGGGCGAACTCGACGCCGCGCGGGACGCGTGCGCCGACGCTCTCGGCGTGCTCGCCGCATCCCGGCCGGACCGGCTGGCGGTCGTCGGCCCCTCGGCGGGCCCGGGCGACGTGGAGCCGTATCCGCAGGGCGCGTACGGCTCCTTCCGGGGCTACGGGGTGGATCTCGACGTCACGCTCGACGGGACGCGGGCGGGACCGGGGGACCGCGAGGCGCGGACCGGTGACGAACTGCCCGCCTCGCTGGCCGTCGCCGCCTGGCTCCTCGCGCGCGTCGCCTGGTCCGCCTCCCCGATCGAGGGCCTGGGCATTCGGGAACCACTCGCCGCCGAGCGGTGTATCAGAACCGGAAGGGACATCGCGACCGCCGACGAACGGGTGGCGCTGCTGGTGATGGGCGACGCCAGCGCGTGCCGCACGCTCAAGGCTCCCGGGTATCTCGACGCGCGCGCCGCCGCGTTCGACGCCGAGGTCGCACGGGCACTGGCGACGGCGGACGTGGAGGCGCTCGCCGCCCTGGACGAGACGCTCGCGACCGACCTGAAGGCGGCCGGCCGCGCGTGCTGGCAGGTCCTCGCGGGCGCGGCGGAGGGCGCGGGCCTGAACGGCGCCCTGCTCTACGACGGGGCCCCGTACGGCGTGGGGTACCTGGTCGCGGCCTGGTCGTAGGGGCTCAGAGGGACTCGCCGCGTCTCTGCGGGACCGCCGACGAGGGTCTGAAGATCCTTCCGTCCGCCGGCCAGGACACCTAGAGCCCCCGAGGCACGTCGACGCCCGCGAGGTGTCCTTTCGGGCCTCGCGGGCCGTCGTCGCCGTCGGGTCTCAGGAGGAGGGCGGCGGGGGAGGGGACGAGGGCGGGCTGCCCATGTCGTCGCCGCCTTTGTGGGCCATGCGCTCCAGAGCGTCCTTGGCCTTGCCCGTCCCGGACTCGATCTTCTCGCTGTACCTGCCCTTGGTCCGCTGGTCGACCGTTTTCGCGGCCTTGTCCAGGCCCTCTCCGATCCTTCCCCCGTGCTGCTGCGCGAGGTCGGAGACTTTGTCCTTGGCCGGGGAGAGCCTGGCCTTCAGTGAGTCACGGAAGCTCATGGGTCACCTTCCCTCGTCGCCCGTCGGGGCGATCGGCTCGCTGCCGTTTTACTTCTGGCTGCGGTTGTCACCTACGGGCGCCTTCGTCGCCTTCCGCTGATCGGCCGCTCGCCGGAGCGGAAACCGGCCCGGCCTCCTCGGTTGTCCGTTTGGACTCCCGACGAAGCAGTTCAAAAGCACCCATATCCACTCCATATGCTACTCGTGCGGGCGAAATTCCGCGTAGCCCTGAGCATCCCGCCGCGCTGCCCCACGGCACCGGCCCGAAAACCGGCAGCCGGAATCTCGCACCGGCCAACGACCCCGCAGGGGGCCCGTCACGTAACTCGTTCGGGAACCTGCCACCGGGTTTGCGAGACTGGGGCCGTGAGAATTGCAGCGAGCGCACCGCGGGTCATCGCCGTCGTCGGCCCCACCGCGGCCGGCAAATCAGACCTGGGCGTCCATCTCGCCCGGCAACTCGACGGTGAGGTCGTCAACGCCGACTCGATGCAGCTCTACCGGGGGATGGACATCGGAACCGCCAAGCTGACGAGCGAGGAGCGCCGCGGCGTCCCGCACCACCTCCTCGACATCTGGGACGTCACCGAGGCGGCCAACGTCGCCGAGTACCAGCGGCTGGCCAGGATCGAGATCGACCGGCTCCTCGCTGCGGGCCGTACACCTGTCCTCGTCGGCGGCTCCGGCCTCTACGTACGGGGCGCCATCGACGCCCTCGACTTCCCCGGCACCGACCCCGAGGTACGCGCCCGGCTGGAGGACGAACTGAGGCTGCGCGGTTCCGGCGCCCTGCACGCCCGGCTCGCCGCCGCCGACCCGCCGGCCGGCCGCGCCATCCTCCCCAGCAACGGTCGCCGTATCGTCCGCGCGCTGGAGGTGTTCGAGATCACGGGCAAGCCGTTCACCGCCAATCTGCCGGGCCATGACGCCGTGTACGAGACGGTGCAGATCGGCGTCGACGTGGAGCGCCCCGAACTCGACGAGCGCATCGCCCTCCGCGTGGACCGTATGTGGGAGGCCGGGCTCGTCGACGAGGTGCGCGAGTTGGAGGCGCGCGGGCTGCGTGAGGGCCGTACGGCCTCGCGCGCGCTCGGCTACCAGCAGGTGCTCTCGGCCCTCGCCGGGGACCGCACCGAGGAGGAGGCGCGCGCCGAGACCGTACGCGCCACGAAGCGCTTCGCGCGCCGTCAGGACTCCTGGTTCCGCCGCGACCCGCGCGTGCACTGGCTGAGTGGCGCGGCCACCGACAGGGAGGAACTCCCGCACCTCGCGCTGAGGTTGGTCGAACGAGCGGTCACAGCCTGATCACGTGATGGCATCGGGACGCTCAGGCCGTCAATCCGGTGCCCGGGGCCGTGCCATCATCGAGCATCGATCGACCAGTGGAGTCCGAGTTGGGAGGGCGCGTGGCGATGGAGGCCGGCCCTCGCAACACAGAACAGGGGACTCAGGACCCGCGGGACGAAGCTCCGCGGCTGAGTCCTGACGGACCCGACGAAGACGCGGTGACCCCCGAGGTCGAGGTCGAGCTGCGCCCGCAGCGACGTCTGCGGATCTGGCAGCTGGCGCCCATCGTGACGCTCGCCGCCATCGGCTCGCTGATGTTCGCCTTCCCCCTCGCCTTCGGCACCGGTGACGGCGGGGCGGTCGTCGCCATGCTCGGTCTGCTGATCAGCTGCTGCGCCGCGGGCTGGGGCATGATGGCCGCGCGCCGCGTCGGCCACGTGTGGCCCGGTCTGCCCGCCCGCGGGTCGGGCGAGCGCCCCGACTGGCGGGTGCTCGCGCTGCACGTGGCCGGGGCCGCCGCCCTCGTGGCGCTCGCCGTCTGGCGCGTCGCCCGCCTCCGCTGAGGCGACCAGGTCCGACGCGGTCCGGTCCGCTCCGGCCTGGGCTGCCCGACCGCCTCCGCGTTCGCGCTGCCGGTCCCACCTCGTACGATTGACCTCGTGAGTACCTACCGGCCCCCCGCGCAGTCGTCACCGATCCCCTTCCTCAAGGGCCACGGGACCGAGAACGACTTCGTGATCATCCCCGACCCGGACAACGCCCTCGACCTGTCCGCCTCCGCCGTCGTGAAGCTCTGCGACCGCCGGGCCGGTATCGGCGGCGACGGGCTGCTGCACGTCGTGAGGTCCGCCGCGCACCCCGACGCCCGGTCGATGGCAGAGCGCGCCGAGTGGTTCATGGACTACCGCAACTCCGACGGGTCCGTCGCCGAGATGTGCGGCAACGGGCTCCGGGTCTTCGCGCGGTATCTGCGGCGCGCGGGTCTCGTCGACGCGGGCGACCTCGCCGTGGCCACGCGCGCGGGCGTGAAGCAGGTGCACATCGCCAAGGACTCCGAGACCGCCGATGCCTCCGGGAGCGAAAAGGCCTCCGGCTCCGGGACGAGCGACGACGCGGCGGCCGCCGCGGGAGCGATCACCAGCCATATGGGTCGCGCCCTCCTTACCGAAGACGACGTCACCGTCGTTGTGGGAGAGCGCGGTTGGCCCGCGCGTAACGTCAATATGGGCAATCCCCACGCCGTCGCCTTCGTCGACGATCTCGACCACGCGGGGAATCTGTTCACCGCGCCGTCAGTCACCCCCGAGTCCGTCTATCCGGACGGTGTGAACGTCGAGTTCGTCGTCGCTCGCGGCCCGCGCCACGTCGCCATGCGCGTCCACGAACGCGGCTCCGGCGAGACGCGGTCCTGCGGTACGGGCGCGTGCGCCGTCGCCGTCGCGGCGGCCCGCAGGGACGGCGTCGACCCCTCGGTGACCGGAGAGCCCGTCACGTACACGGTCGACGTGCCCGGCGGACGACTCGTCATCACCGAACGTCCCGACGGCGAGATCGAGATGGCGGGCCCGGCCGTCATCGTCGCCGAAGGCGTGCTCGACGCGGAGTGGACGGAGCGTCCCGACACGCTCTGAACTCCGCCGAACTCGCCTGTGGATTCCCTCGAATGGGTGATCCGGTTCACGCGGGGGGAGAGGTGGACAGAGGCACGTGGTGGGGTCGGTAGCATCAAGCACCGGCCGGGAGGGCGCTCCTGTCCCTCCCACCGCCGGTCGAAGATGCCGGAGGTGCCCCATGAGCCCGGAGGCGAACAGCCCTGGTGCCCGGAGCCGCAGGCGCGGCCGTACCAGCATTGACCTGCGCCGACTGGGCAAGGCCGCGCTGCTGGGGCCCGGGGCCAGAGACCGGCTGCCGGACGCGATCGGCCATGTCGCCGAGGCGCACCGCGCGCACCATCCGGACGCCGACCTGCTCGTGCTGGGCAAGGCGTACGTGCTGGCGGAGATGTCGCACCGAGGCCAGTTCCGCAAGAGCGGCGAGCCGTACATCACCCATCCGCTGGCCGTGACCCTGATCCTCGCCGAACTGGGCGCCGAGACGACGACCTTGACGGCCTCTCTCCTCCACGACACCGTCGAGGACACGGATGTGACGCTCGACCAGGTGCGCGCGGAGTTCGGCGACGAGGTCTGCTATCTGGTCGACGGTGTGACGAAGCTGGAGAAGGTGGACTACGGCGCCGCCGCCGAGCCCGAGACCTTCCGCAAGATGCTGGTCGCCACCGGCAACGACGTCCGGGTGATGTCGATCAAACTCGCCGACCGGCTGCACAACATGCGCACGCTCGGTGTGATGCGGCCCGAGAAGCAGGTCCGTATCGCCAAGGTCACCCACGACGTCCTCATCCCGCTCGCCGAACGGCTCGGTGTGCAGGCGCTCAAGACCGAGCTGGAGGATCTGGTCTTCGCGATCCTCCAGCCCGAGGAGTACGCGCGCACCCGCGACGTCATCGCAGACAAGGCCGCGACGGGGCTGAGCCTGGACACCATCGCGGTGGACGTGCGGCGCACGCTCCGGGAGGCCGACATCACGGCCGAAGTCGTGGTCAGGCCGCGGCACTTCGTCTCCGTGCACCGCGCCCGTCTGAAACGCGGCGAGATGCGCGGCACGGACTTCGGCCGGCTGCTCGTCCTGGTCGGGGAGGACGCCGACTGCTATGCCGTGCTGGGGGAGTTGCACACCTGCTTCACGCCGGTGATCTCCGAGTTCAAGGACTTCATCGCCGCCCCCAAGTACAACCTGTACCAGTCGCTGCACACGGCGGTCGCGGGCCCCGACGGCGCGGTCGTCGAAGTCCTCATCCGTACGCACCAGATGCACAAGGTCGCCGAGGCGGGTGTGGTCGCCCTGGGCAACCCGTACGCGCCCGTCGACGGGGCCGAACCGGCGGACGGCGAACGCGCCGACCCGACCAGGCCCGGCTGGCTGTCCCGCCTCCTGGAGTGGCAGGAGTCCGCCACGGACCCCGACACGTTCTGGACGACCCTGCGCGCCGATCTCGCCCAGGACCGGGAGATCACCGTCTTCCTCGCCGACGGGGGGATGCTGGGGCTGCCCGCCGGCGCGACCTGTGTGGACGCTGCGTACGCGCAGCACGGGGACGGCGCGCACGGCTGCATCGGGGCGCGCGTCAACGGCCGCCTGGCGACGCTCAGTACGGTCCTGGGGGACGGCGACACGGTGCACCTGCTGCTGGCCGACGGGCCTGTCCAGGAGCCCGGCGAAGGCCCTGCCGCGCCCGAGGCCGGGACGCGCGGCGCGCAGTCGCAGGAGGCCGCTCCGGGGCCCTCCCCGCAGTGGCTGGACCACGCCCGTACGCCCGCCGCGCGGATCGCGATCGCCGGCTGGCTCGCCGCGAATCCGGAGAGCCTGAGGGTGCCGGAGTCCGAGCCCCGCGCGCCCGGCGCCGTCACGGCGGGGCGGCGTGGAGTCGCCAATGTCGTCGTGGACGTGCCGGAGGCGACCGTACGGCTCGCGGGCTGCTGCACGCCCGTACCGCCCGACGCCGTCACCGGTTTCACGGTGCGCGGCGGCGCCGTCACGGTGCACCGTGACGAGTGTTCCGCCGTCGGCAGGATGACCGCGCTCGGCCGCTCCCCGATCGCGGTGAGCTGGGGCGACGAGGCGGAGTGCCGGGTCACGCTGTACGCGGAGTCCTTCGGCAGGCCACGGCTGCTCGCCGATCTGACCGAGGCCATCGCCACGGCCGGCGCGGCGATCGTGTCGGCCAACGTGGAGCCGCCGAGCGAGCAGCGGGTGCGGCACACGTACACGCTTCAGCTGCCCGACGCGGCGGGGCTCCCCGGGCTGATGCGCGCGATGCGCGATGTGCCGGGTGTCTTCGACGTACGCCGCGCCCAGCACGAACCCGCCTCCTGAAGAAGGCCGCCTCCTGAGGAGGCGTCGAGACGGGAGGGTGGCGCCGGGACGGCCAACCGCGCGGGCCTGTCTCTTTCGGGTGGGCGTGAAGCGCGCCGCCGTCGTACGCCCCCCGGGCGCTGGTAGCGGTGGTTCATGCTGCTCACCTCCCGCCGGCTGCGCGCCGCCCTGCTGGCCACCGCGTCGGCCACCCTCGTGGCCGCGACGCTCCCCGCCTCCGCCCCAGGACCGCTCGGTATCGGCGATCCGCTCTTCCCGCACCTGGGCAACCCCGGCTACGACGTCCTCGCCTACGACATCGCCTTCACCTACGGAGGTGACAACACCAAGCCGCTCGACGCCGTCACCAAGATCGACGCGCGCACGACCCGGGACCTGGACCGGATCAACCTCGACTTCACCCATGGCAAGGTCCGCTCCGTGGAGGTGGACGGCGTACGCGCCGCCTTCGCGACCGCCGGTGAAGACCTCGTGGTGACACCGCGCCAGTCCGTCGAGGCCGGCTCACCGGTCCGCCTCACCGTCACCCACACCAGCGACCCGAGCGGCGGCAAGGGCGGGTGGGTACGCACCAAGGACGGCCTCGTGATGGCGAACCAGGCCGACGCCGCGCACCGCGTCTTCCCGGGCAACGACCACCCCGCCGACAAGGCCACGTTCACCTTCCGGGTCACCGCGCCAGGCAAACTGACCGTCGTGGCCAACGGACTGCCGGTGGCGAAGTCCAGCAGCGGAGCCACCACCACCTGGACGTACCGCAGCCGCCACCCCATGGCCACGGAGCTGGCCCAGGTGTCCATCGGCGACTCCGCCGTGGTGCACCGGAAGGGGCCGCACGGGCTGCCGGTACGCGACGTGGTCCCGGCCGCCGACCGCGCGACGCTGGAGCCCTGGCTGGCGAAGACGCCGGGACAGCTGGAGTGGATGGAGCGGCAGGTCGGGACGTATCCGTTCGAGACGTACGGCGTCCTGATCGCCGGCGCGGAGACCGGCTTCGAGCTGGAGACGCAGACGCTCTCGCTCTTCGAGCGTTCGGTCTTCACCCGGCCCGAGTTCCCGGAGTGGTACGTCGACTCCGTCATGGTCCACGAGCTGGCGCACCAGTGGTTCGGCAACAGCGTCTCGCCGCGTCTCTGGTCGGACCTGTGGCTCAGCGAGGGGCACGCGAGCTGGTACGAGGCCCTGTACGCCCAGGAGCACGCCGACAAGCCGCTGGAGACGCGGATGCGTGAGGCCTACCGGCTGTCCGACGGCTGGCGCGCGGCGGGCGGCCCCCCGGCCGCCCCGGAGCCGCCCGCCGTGGGCAAGCAGCTCAGCCTCTTCCGGCCGGTGGTGTACGACGGCAGCGCCCTGGTGCTCTACGCGCTGCGCCAGGAGATCGGCACGGGGGAGTTCCGGCGACTGGAGCGTGACTGGGTGCGTGACCACCGGTACGGTACGGCGCGCACGGCGGACTTCGTCCGGCTCGCCTCGGCCATCGCGGGGCGTGACCTGTCGGCCTTCTTCCAGGAGTGGCTGTACGGGCTCAGGACGCCGCCGATGCCCGGTCACCCGGAGTGGAGGAGCGAGGCGCCGAAGTAGCCGGAAGGGCGTCGGAGGGAAACCATATGACGGTCCCGGCGATGACGTGCCACCATCAAGGTGTCGGCGGCGCCGCCGGGACCGGGACTCCGGGACCGAACGCGAGGCCCGTGACGCCGGGAATCAATCCGGGCCGTCACGCGTTGTGACCGATATGGATGGGCAGTCTGTCCATCACCAGAACATTCTCTTCGACGTAAGGATCCAATGACCTCCTCTTCTTCCCCTTCCCAGGACGAGCAGATCTTCGCGGACCCCCGCACGGAAAGCCTTCGGGCCGATGCCCTGATGGAAGAGGACGTCGCCTGGAGCCAGCAGATCGACGGAGAGCGGGACGGCGACCAGTTCGACCGCTCCGACCGTGCGGCGCTACGGCGCGTGGCGGGTCTCTCCACCGAGCTCGAAGACGTCACCGAGGTCGAGTACCGGCAGCTGCGCCTGGAGCGCGTGGTCCTGGTCGGCGTCTGGGTCTCGGGGACCGTGCAGGAAGCCGAGAATTCGCTCGCCGAGCTCGCGGCGCTGGCCGAGACGGCCGGCGCGCTCGTGCTGGACGGTGTGATCCAGCGCCGTGACAAGCCCGACCCGGCCACCTACATCGGCTCCGGCAAGGCACGCGAGCTGTACGACCTGGTGCTGGAGACGGGTGCGGACACGGTCGTCTGCGACGGTGAGCTCAGTCCCGGCCAGCTGATCCATCTCGAGGACGTCGTCAAGGTCAAGGTCGTCGACCGTACTGCCCTGATCCTCGACATCTTCGCCCAGCACGCCAAGTCGCGGGAGGGCAAGGCACAGGTCGCGCTGGCCCAGATGCAGTACATGCTGCCGAGGCTGCGCGGCTGGGGTCAGTCGCTGTCCC
Organism: Streptomyces sp. NPDC058653; assembly: GCF_042716895.1. Taxonomy (NCBI): domain Bacteria; kingdom Bacillati; phylum Actinomycetota; class Actinomycetes; order Kitasatosporales; family Streptomycetaceae; genus Streptomyces; species Streptomyces sp. NPDC058653. The sequence goes on from NZ_JBHXRM010000048.1 coordinate 61,929, forward strand.
GGCAGATGGGTGGCGGCGGCGGTGGCGGCATGGCCACCCGTGGTCCAGGTGAGACCAAGATCGAGACGGACCGGCGCCGGATCCGCGAGAAGATGGCGAAGATGCGCCGGGAGATCGCGGAGATGAAGACCGGCCGCGAGATCAAGCGACAGGAGCGCAGGCGCCACAGGGTGCCGTCGGTCGCGATCGCCGGATACACGAACGCGGGGAAGTCCTCGCTGCTCAACCGCCTCACCGGCGCCGGTGTCCTGGTGGAGAACTCGCTGTTCGCCACCCTGGACCCGACCGTGCGCCGGGCCGAGACCCCGAGCGGCCGGATCTACACGCTGGCGGACACCGTCGGATTCGTCCGGCATCTGCCGCACCACCTCGTGGAGGCGTTCCGCTCGACCATGGAGGAGGTCGGGGACTCCGATCTGATCCTGCATGTGGTCGACGGGTCGCACCCCGCTCCGGAGGAGCAGCTGGCCGCCGTGCGCGAGGTGATCCGCGACGTGGGCGCGGTCGACGTCCGCGAGATCGTGGTGATCAACAAGGCCGACGCGGCGGACCCGGAGGTCCTCCAGCGGCTGCTGCGGATGGAGCGGCACGCGATCGCGGTGTCGGCGCGTACCGGCGCCGGTATGGCCGAGCTGCTGGCGCTCATCGACACTGAGCTGCCCAGGCCCGACATCACGGTCGAGGCCCTGGTGCCGTACACCGCCGGTGGTCTGGTCTCACGGGTGCACGCCGAGGGCGAGGTGCTCTCCGAGGAACACACCCCGGAGGGCACGCTGCTGAAGGCGCAGGTCCACGAGGAACTGGCCGCGGCGCTCGCCGTGTACGTGCCCGTTCCCTCGGTCGGCTGACCGAGGCACCGCGGCACGCGTAGCGCGGGCCTCGGGCCCTTGGGCCCCTACCTGGTTACGGCGGAAGGCCCGCCCCCTCTTGCCGAGGGG
>NZ_JBHXRM010000049.1:0-21081 GCF_042716895.1 Streptomyces sp. NPDC058653
TCATCGAGACCATTTCTCAGGGGGAGTCGGGGGGCCCGCCGGGCCGCTACCGATCGCCCGGAAAGCCTTCATTCTGTCGCGGGCAGATTACGCATAAATTTTCCCTCGACGGCAATACACGCAGAGGAGTCGCGATGTATTGATTTTCAATACTGTGAGAAAATGCCGCAAATAATCCAACCTCAAATTTCGCACGCTTCAACTCTTGCGATCATGTAAATGGATCTCTCGGTCGGAATTAATGACGCGCGAGACAGTCATTTCAGAGCGACACGGAGGAGCTGCTCATCTAAAGGATGTGGCGCTTCGGCCGCACGTGGCACCAGATCGTGGACACCAAGGGCTGCCGCTGATCCTGGTGGTCACCCTCGTCTGCATGAGCGACCGCGAAGCGGCGAAGGAGGTCCTGTTACGGGGGTAGAGGCGCTCAGGAGGGCGGCAACGGCGAAGGCTGCTTGGACTGCGCTCGCGGTGCGGGGCAGGTCGGGGCGGTTGAGATCGAGCTCTGCCAGGGCGGTCTCGATCCACAGCCGGGCTTGGCCGTCGGGCAGGAGGTCAGCTGTCGCTGCCGCCGCGCGGAAGACACTTGCCCGGTACCAGTTGGCCAATTCGATCAGGTTCTGGTGGGGAGGGAGGTCCAAGGACTTCTCTGGCAACAGGATGGCGACGTTCGCCAACTCGTGCGTGTCACCGGCGGCAAGGAAGTGGTGCAGGGCTTGTTCGGGCCTCCTCCGCTTTCTGATGAAAGAGGCCGAGCAGGTGCTCGGCCTCCTGTTCTCCAGACCAGTCCGCCGTACAGTGGAGAGCGAGCGGTAAGCGCCGACGGCCTGGGCGGCGTCGGCGAGCTGTCTCTTCTGCATACGGGACAGTGCCCTCTCCCTGAAGCTCACTCGGGTGGGCAGGACACTGCCGCCTCCCCCGCCGCCCTGAGGGTGAGGATCCGGCGATAGCCCTCATTCATGCTGGAGGGCTGAGTCAGGCCGAAACGAATACGGATGAGGTTCTGGGGCGGCAGCCAGTTGGCCACGTCGTTGATGGCACCTTCCTCAGCGGCAAGGGCAATCGCATCCGTGTATCGAGAAAGAGCCGCTGTTCCCTTCTGCCGCTGGCGAGGTGCCGGGCCATCAGCAGTGCGGCAAGCTTGGGCGGCCGGGCTGTACGGATGGTGTAGTAGAATTCTTCCCAATCTTGGCCAGGCTATGAGACTGGCTCGACGCCAAGGCACGAATTCCAGGAACACTGATGCCCCGGCGGTCCGCCTCACAGATTTTTTCATACCTCGTTGATGCCCAGGCGGAGTGGACGGGCCCTACGCGTATGCGTGCCGCCATGTCCGAATGAAACTCCATACGGGGTGAGGGCGAGGACGTCAGTGCCGCACGTACCCGCAACTCACTGATCTGCTGGCGTCGCTCTGAATTCTGCGATAAGCGGTTGAGCCAGCGGGTTCGGCTTTCACCCGACAGACCCGTCCACACCACCTCCTCACAGCACGTTTGTTTGATCGTAAAACCATTCACAGTGGCGACAGCATGGCGCTCGCCCTAGGCTGGTGAGTTAGCACCTTGCGCCAGCCGCGCGGCTGAAGAAGAAGACTTGCACGAGCATCCCGAAGCATCCGAAGGCGACGCGATCAAAGTATCTCGCCGCAAGGATGGTGTTCCCGCTGGCTGGCTTCGCACGACTCCTTATTCGCATCAAAGGGTGCGTTGCGCGGAAGAAGGGAAGATCATGACCCAGATGCGTTCTTCGAAGGGTTTGGACGTCAATGTGTTCAACTCGCCTCGGAGGCTCGCAGTTGGCGAGCGGCCGTTCGAGATGGGGCCTCCGTTCGGCTGGGATCCGACTACGGCAACGCTTATCTACGGTGAGCGTGACGCCGTACTCGTTGATGCGCTCACGACCGAAGCGGAGGGCGAGGCCCTGGCAAGGTGGGTCGCTCTTCACAACAAGAATCTCACGACGATCTACATCACTCACGGACACCCTGATCACTTTTTCGGTCTGTCGGTCGTGCTCGACCATTTCCCGAATGCCAAAGCGATCGCAACACCCGGAACGATGGATCTGATCGCTCAGACCCCGCCGGAGCTGATCGATTTCGGCCGGCAGATGTGGCCCGGTCTGCCCGCGACCCTGGCCTTGCCCGAGCGGTACGAGTCGGACACCTTCTCGCTCGATGGCGAGGAAATCCGCATCATCGAGCAGGGGCGCACCGACGGGTTGCACACCACCTCGCTGCACGTGCCTTCCATCGACCTGGTCGTCGCCGGTGACGTGCTGTACAACCAGTGCCACATGTTCGTCGGCGATACGACAGCGACGAGCCGGGAGAACTGGATCGCCGCGCTTGACCGACTGGCGGCACTCAACCCGAAGATCGCGGTCGCCGGCCACAAGAAAACCGGCGTCCCCGACACCCCCGAGTGCATCGAGGACTCCAAGCGCTACTTGCGGGACTTCAGCCGACTCAAGGAGTCCACCACCTCTGAGCAGGAGCTGTTCGAGGAGATGGACAAGCTCTATCCGCACTGGGACAGCCACCAATCCTGGCTGATGTTCGGGCTGCCCCTCAAAACGATCCCCGAAGGAGCGAATTGATGCTCGCGGACCTTGTCGTCGAAACCTGGCAGCTGACGCCGTTCACTGCCAAGTACACCGAAAGCCCAGAAATCATCCAGCCCCTCGGCCGGCTGACGCGGCAACCGGGTACCTGGCTTACAGCGGCAAGTACACCGTGGACGAGTCGGCCCGGACGCTCCACCACGATCTCGAGGTATCTCTGCTGCCCTCCTGGCTGGGCACCATCCAGATTCGCGAGGTCACCTTCGACTGCGATCAACTGATTCTGGCGGCGGACGACGCCTTCCCCCTGCGGCAACGGTGCACTCCGTTCTGGTCTGGAAACGGGCGCCCGCTCGCGGGCCGGTGGCAGAGTGAGCTGTACGGCTGTCCGGCGCGTTCGGGCGCTGGTGTGCATACTTGCCGGTCATGACTTCTCCGTTTGCCAATCTGATAAAGGTGCTGTCCGCGGTGCTGGTGATGTGCGCGGCGGGCACGGGCGCATGCTTCGGGTTTGCGCTCGGTGGCTGGCAGGGGGCTGCGTTGGGTGCGGGTGCGGCCGGGCTGGGTGCGGGAATTGCATTGTTCCTTCACCGTGGCTTCTTCCACCTGGGGCGTGAGGCTGCCCTGCGGGCCGCCGGAGCCGATGGTTTTGCGGAAGGAACGGCCGACGGAGTGCTCTTCGGCATCCTGCTTTACGAAGCCGCAGTCTTCCCGTTCACCCCTGAGGTGGTCGGCGAGGAGGAGCGAGAGGCCCGCCGCATCCTCGCTTGCTGGATCGCCGCCTACGACGGACTGCCCCGCGCGGTCCGACTGTCGGCGGCCGAGGCACTGGAGGCACTCGACGCGGGCCTCGACGCCGACCGCGCCCGGGCAGCTGTGAAAGCGCTGACACGAGCGGTCTACACCAGCCGCACCAGCCGCCGTTGATCCCAACAGCCCGACCGAACAGCAGCGTTCATCGGCCTCACGGAGATGACAGTGAGCATTTGCCAACCTGCCCCCAGACGCGAGCAGTTGGCTCGCCACATGAATGAAGCCCCTGGTAGGGGGGTTCACGACCAAGATCGCCCGATACCTACCAGAGGCTCACGTGCTTGTTTACCGGTGCGGGCTGGACGTGTCCAGTCGGTCCCTGACTACCTGGCCACTCGTCTGCGCGAACACCGTCGAAGGATCGGAAGCCGCTGACGCCGGCTATCGGTCGGCCGTCAAGCCCTGCTGGTGTTGGCGCATCTGCGTAACGGGACTACGACGCCCAGCTCGCAGCGGGTTTCGAGATTGCGACGAGCACGGTCTACTGCTGCATCAGCGAGGCCGTCGACGTCCTGACCGCCCTCGCACCGGCCCTCGATGAGGCCGTCCAAGCCGCTTCGGCGAAGGCTTACGTCCTGCTCGACGGGACTCTCCTGCCCATCGGCCGGATCGCTGCCGACCGGCCCTACTACTCCGGCAAGCACAAGAGACACGGCATGAACGTGCAGGTCCTCGCCGATCCGTTCGGCCAGCTGCTGTGGGCCTCGCCGGCACTGCCAGGGGCCGTCCACGACGTTCGCGCAGCCCGCGAACACCGGATCATCGATGCTCTCGACCAGGCTCACATCCTCTGCTGGGCGGACAAGGGCCACCAAGGCGCCCGCGACACGATCCGGGTTCTCTCTACCAGTGGTCAGCAGGCCGTGAACCGATCTCAGGCCAAGATCCGAGCCCTCGTCGAGCAAGCCATGGCCACCCTCAAGTCCTGGCGGCTACTCCGCAGACTTCGCTGCGCGACCACCCGCGTCACCGGCCTCGTCCAGGCCGTACTCACCCTGCATCACGCCAGCTCAACCGCAGGCTGAAAAAGCCTCACTGACGTCACCCGATCATTGACCAGTCTGAAAAAGCTCACTGAACACATTCCCCATAGCCCGAAGCGTCTCCCGGACCACCCGTAATGCAGTGCGTACGGGGTCCATACAGCACGTACCACCGTGCTCCGCCCGTTCGGCGTTCCGCCGTGGCGGTGATGGCCGACGGTCTCTACGTGGTGTGGGGCTGCGTGCCAAGTTCGAGCGGCCCTTCAGACTGCGGGCGCCCCTGGGGTCGGCTCGTGCGGCTATTGGGCCGGTGCGGCCGCGCCCTCGATCAGCGGGCGCAGCTCGTCTGCCAGACGAATGTCGTCTATACCCTGGGCGATCAGCTGCCCGCCCTTAAGGCTGATCTCTTTGGGGCAGAAGTCCGCCCCGTCCATCGTGAAAGCCTTCAGGAGTTTTCCCGTTCTGGCTTCGAATACCTTGAACTCGTAGCGCGCGGTGATCATTCTGATGTCGTTCGTGCCGATCACCGAGAAGGTTTCCCCATACGAGCACCCTCCCGCCTGCTTGTCCGTCACCCGCGGACCCGACATGCACACAGCCAGTTGCGCCTGCTGGTAGTCGGCCGGTTCGGGCGGCGGGTGGAGTACCTCGCGTGTGCCTTCCACGTTCGCGGCCCAGGCGTCCGGGAGCAATCCCGGCGGATCCGGGGCGATGTACTTCTCCTGGTCGTAGTCGGGGAGTTGGAAGCCGAGGGCCTTGTGCGGACCGGGGCCCGCGTACGGCGCACTGCCCGTCGAGAACGGCTTACCGCCCTGACACGCAGCGGCGGTGTCGGCGATCACTGGTGGGGAAGGCGCGGTGGTCGCGCGTCCGTCCGGTCCGTCGGACGAATCCGAGCATCCGCAGAGCAGGAGCAACACTAGTGCAGATGTCGCGGATCCGCGCCGCACGAATCTCCCAGGTGGTGAGGTGCCCCGTACACGAGTCGGCGGCCAGGGCGTCGAAAGTTCTCGGATGGTACAGCCATCCTGACCCAGCCACACCGGCTCTGCACACAAGTGGTGCAGAAACAGCGGCTGTTGGACCACGCCAGTCCGCAGGGCTGGTCAAGGGATCGTCCAGACTTGCAGGATCGCTCGCTCTGGGAGGAGGCCACCGGCCCGCGGATCCCGACCCGACGGCAGTCGGAAAGCGCCTGCCTCTGCCCCCCCGACCACGTCCCTTCAGGCAGGTTGAAAAAGCCCTAGCGTACGGTGACGCCGCGGAACCCCCATCCGGTCCGTATTGACACCGTTGAGTGAAATCCCGTAATTCTTCGCAATTTCACAGAGGAACGGGGGATGGTCCCGATATCCTCGAACGCCACCAACGTGCCAGTGACGGAGGCGGTGCCCATGAGTGCACCCACCACCACCCGCCCCGAGACCACCGTCCCTGCCCGGAACGACGCGGCCTCCACCCCCCGGACCTCTGCCGGCAGCCCGCTTCAGGGCGCCCGGAACGGCCGCAACTCCGGACAGGCAGCGAGGGACCGATGAGCGGCACCCACATTGTGCTCCACGACACCCACGGCCTGATCGAGGAGCAACTCCCTCTGGACCGGGCCCCGTACGAAGTGCTCGTCACCGCCGTGCTCGCGTCAAAGGACCCGGACCTCGAGCCCCGCGACTACGAACAGATCGCCCTCCAGCTGACCGGCCACGCCCGCGCGATCGCCGCTCACGTCCGGCACCACTCCAACGCCCTGCCGAAGAACGACGGCCGCAGCGCCCTCGCCGAGATCGTCCTCCGCGAAGCCGCCGCACGCCTGTCCGTACCACTGCAGGGCACCGCGCGCTGCGCCCAGAACCGCGCCCGGCTTGTACGGGCCCTCTACACACAGCTGGACCGCCTCACAGCAGTACTCCCTACCGCCCTTTAACCCCACCCGCTGGCCCTCTTTTCACGCCCCGTCCCTGGACGTCCCCGGTTGTCGGCGTCCCCCCACGCGATCGCCAGCCGACCGGGCGACCTCAAGTCCCCGGGCCCCGCAGCTCATTCACCGGTTCATTCAGCTCCGCAAGTCGGACGCCGGCTGCGCTCTGTCCCGGCGACCGCCCCGGAATTCCGCCGCTGCGGTCCGTTCGATGGTGCGCGGCGGCATCAGATGATGTCTCCCTGTGGCGGGTTGACGACTGCCTTCCTGTGCGCCCATGGCGTAGACGGCGGCCCTCTCTGAAGCGCGTTCACGCCGGCAAGGAGGAGGCCGAACCGGGGACGCCCAACTGTGCACACGCGGGTTGCGATCAGGTGCGCTGGGGGACTATCGCCACCGGGCAGGGTGCGTGGTGCAGTACCGCATGGTTGACGCTGCCGAGCTGCAGGGCGCGTGAGGCGTGGCGGCGGCGGGCGCCGATGACCAGGAGGTCGGCGGAGACCGCCGCTCCCAGCAGTCCCTCGCGGGCCGGGCCGTTGAACACTTCAGGGATGACCCGCACCAACTCGTGCCGGTGGGAGGGTTTCTCCAGGGCGTCGGTGAGCAGGTCTCGTGCCTGCTGTTCCCGGGTTTCGGCGAGTAGGTCCGGAGGGACCGGGATGTCGGGCAGTGCGTAGGCCGGGGGTCTCCAGGCGTGCACGGCATGCAGCCGGATGCCGCGCGCCTGGGCCTCGGTGAAGGCGAACTCCAGTGCCGTGGAACTGCGTTCGGCGTCGTGCACTCCCAGCACCACTTGGTTGAAGCCTCCTCGGCGATTGGCCGGCGCTCCCCGGACGACGATGACCGGACCGGGTGCGCGGGAAGCCAGTTGGAGGCCGACCGACCCGAGGAGCAGCCCGGCGAGGGTGCCGTGGCCTCTGCTGCCGGACGACGACGGCGTACGCCTCGTCGCTCTCGCGCAGCAACGCTGGTACGGCGGCGTCGCGCAGCACGGTGCCGGAGGCTTTCAGTTCCGGGCGGCGCAGCCGAGCGCGTTCCGTGGCTCCGGCGACGACGGCTTCGGCGAAGGTGCTGTTCGGCAACTCACCGACGCCGAGGGGGGATCGGGTGCCCTCGTGCGGCTCCCAGAGATGGGCGTACACCACGCGCAGCGGCAGCGCGTGCCGTATCGCCTCGTCCGCGGCCCAGTCCACGGCTTGCAGACTCGATTCGGATCCGTCGACGCCGACCACCAGGGGGAACTCCACCGTACCCACCACCTTCCTTATCCGGTCACGCTGTTGTCCTACGCACCGTGACACCGGCCGTTGCCGTTGAGATAGGGCCGGTCGGCCTCGGGACGGGTCCGGTTGGCTCCAGCGGAACTCCTTCCCGCCGCCCCAGGGTGGGCGGCGGGGGTCCGAACGGCGGGCCCGTCAGAGGTACGAGGGGGAACGCGCATGCTCCAGGACCATGTGGTCGTGGGCGTCGACGGATCGGTCGTCTCGACCCGCGCGCTGGACGCGGCTGCCGAGGAGTCGAGACGCCGGTCGGTGCCCCTGGAGATCGTGTACGCCGTGCTTGACCTGGACGCGGCCGGTCCGGTTCTGACCATATCCGCCGACCGGGTCGCTGCGCGCCACCCAGAGCTTCCCGTGCGGCTCACGGCTATGGCCGCCGATCCTGCCGCCGCCCTGGTGGCCCGTGGCAGGAAGGCGGCGCTCGCCGTCGTCGGCACGCGCGCCCTGGGGGCTCTGGCCTCGCTGGCGTCACGGTCGGTGGCCCAGCACGTCGCCGAACGGAGCAGTTGCCCGCTCCTCGTCGTCGGCACCGGGTGTCCCACCCGTCATGCCGAGTCGGGCGAGGTGCTGTTCGCCGTCGGGAGCGACGACGACACCGAAGCCGCCGGCTTCGCTTTCGAGGAAGCCGTACGCCGCGGCGTCCGCCTGCGCTTCGTCCACACCGCGCACTACCGGACCTCCATCGGCTCCGCTCCGTACTCCACGGCTCACGCCACCGGAGCGACGTGCCCGGCCGACGCGGCGGAGGATCACGATCACGACAGGATTCCGCCCGTGCCCGACAGCGAGCTGATCACCGCCACCGCCGGCGCCCACGTGGTGGTGATCGCCCATCGCAGGCACCTCGGCAAGGGCTCACGGCACACGCGCACCGTCCACGCGCTGCTGCACCACGCACACTGTCCGGTCCTGCTGGTTCCCGTCGGACCCACCGCAGCGGGCAGCGGTACCGATACGGGGCAGGCGCCGTCGGGCCGCTGAGGGCGGGACCGTTCGGACCGGGCCCAGGGGCCGTTGGGCCCTGCTGGTGATCTCCGCACCCGGGACAGGGTGTACCAGGACAACGGGAAGGCGGGTTGAGGGATGACGAGGGTGCCGCGCTTGTTGAAGGCGCTGCCGGCCCAGGGCCGGGACAGGCTGATGGGCGTTGCCCGGGAGGTGAATTTCCCAGCCGGGACGCGCATCTTCGAAGAGGATTTCCGCGCGGACCGTTTCTGGGTCGTACGCACCGGGTCTGTCGAACTCGACCTCCATGTCCCAGGACGCCGCGCCAGTACCGTAGAGATGCTCGGCCCCGGTGATCTCCTCGGGTGTTCCTGGCTCTTTCCGCCTCATACATGGAAGCTGGGGGCCGAAGCCGTCTCCCCCGTACGGGCCTTGAAGTTCGACGCGGCAGACGTGCGGGCCTTGTGCGAGGAAGATCCACGACTTGGCCAGGCTCTCGCGGTGTACGTTGCCGAGACCGTCGCGCAGCGTTTGCAGGCCGCGCGCAGTCGTCTGCTCAACCAGTACGGTCCCGCGGGCGGAGATTCCCTGGGGGCGGCGCGCTGAGAGGGTCACTGACCGATGCTGTACTCCAAACGCGGGCCGAGGGGGCCGCTAGTCTGAATTTTCGGTCCAGGCGGTGGAGGAGTAGCGGTGGGCGAGAGGGATCCGTTCTCACAGGTGCCGAAGATGCGGCTCGATGAACTCCTGGATGAGCTGCAGGTCCGCATCGATGCCGCCCGCGGGACCAGGGACCGGGTCCGCAGTCTGCTGGAGGCGGTTGTCTCGGTGGGCCGTGAGCTGGACCTCGCCCAGGTTCTGCGCCGGATCGTGGAGGCTGCCGCGGTCCTGGTCGATGCCCGCTACGCGGCTCTCGGGGTGATCGGGCCGGACGGCCGGCGGCTGGCGCAGTTCCTGACGGTCGGCCTCACGGAGGAGGCGATCGAGTCGATCGGTCCGCTGCCCGCGGGCCACGGCCTGCTCGGTGAGCTGATAAGCAAACCCGAACCGCTGCGGCTCACGGACCTGGCCGCGCACCCTGCGTCCTATGGTTTCCCGGCCCATCACCCACCGATGCGCACCTTCCTCGGGGTGCCGATCCGTGTGCGTGATCAGGTCTTCGGCAATCTGTACCTGACCGACAAGCGGGGCGGGCAGGACTTCGACACCGAAGACGAGGGGGTCATCTCCACCCTGTCGGTGGCGGCGGGTGTGGCCATCGACAACGCCCGCCTGTACGAGGGGGTCAGGCGCCAGCAGAGGTGGCAGCGGGCGAACACGGAGATCACCAACAGTCTGTTCTCCGGCAGCCCCCGCACGGAGGTGCTCGGTCTCATCGCCGGCCGGGCAAGAGACCTCACCGGTGCCGAGGTCGCCGACCTCTTTCTTCCCGTCCCCGGAACCGGCAGCCTCGTGGTGGAACTGGCCGCCGGAGGCCGGGAAGAGGAGCGGCGCGCTCACGTTGTCCCGGTCGACGGCACCCTGTCCGGCGCCGCGTACCGCCGAGGTCTCCCTGTCTCGACTGCCTGTCTGACGGACGACGACCGCTTCACCGACAAAACCGGCGATTTTACCGGGCTGGGGCCCGCCGTCGCCGTCCCCCTGGGTACCGCAGATCATCGTCTTGGAGTGCTGCTGCTCGTGAGGCCCGCAGGGGACCCGGTTTTCACGGACAGTGAGATCGATCCGCTGCTCGTCTTCGCCGGACAGGCCGCCGTCGCTCTGGAACTGGCCGAACGGCGCCGTGACACCGAGCAGTTGACGCTGCTGGAGGACCGTGACCGTATCGCACGCGATCTGCACGATCTGGCTATCCAGCGGCTTTTCGCCACGGGCATGACCCTGCAGAGCGCCGCCCGGCTGGTGGATCACGCCGGGGCCGCCGAGCGGCTGACCCGGGCCGTCGGCGACCTGGACGAGACGATCAAAATCATCCGCAGTACGATCTTCGGCCTGCGCGTCAGAGATGAAGAGACAGGGCGCAGCCTGCGGGCACGGGCAGCGCGCACGGCAGGCGAAGCGGCATCGGTCCTTGGATACCCGCCCCGTCTGAGCATGGAAGGTCTCCTCGACACCGACGTGCCGGCGCAGGTCGCCGACCACGTCCACGCCGCGCTGGGCGAGCTGTTGAGCAACGCCGCACGCCACGCACACGCCACGCGGGTCGAGATCGACCTGCAGGCCACCACCAACGAGGTCGTCCTCACCGTCACCGATAACGGCCGCGGGATGGGCAGCGAGGGACGACGCAGCGGTCTGCGGAATCTGTCCGAGCGAGCCCAGGGCGCAGGGGGAACCCTCACGATCGAGACGCCCGCCGCCGGCGGCAGCCGGTTCGTCTGGCGCGCCCCCCTGCTCCAGCAGGAAGGCCACTGACAACCGCCCGCGGGTTCAACCGGCTTCTGCGTTCAACGGGCCGGCGGGAGACCTGCCGCAGGAGTGAGTCGGAACCCGGTGACCAGCTCGGGACGAATCCGCAGCACATCGGTCATCGCCCGGGCCACCCACGGACGGAGAAGGTCTCGGTAGCGGTCAAGGTCGGCGGGATCTTCCACGAGCCGCGCGTATCCCGTGACGACCACGCTCCAGCCCACGTGCAGATCAAGGTCGATGGCATCCGCCTCGTAGGCGACAACGGGTCCAGGGCTGCCGCGCGGAACGGTCAGGGACGCGAGCGCGGAACCGTCACCCAGCCGGATGATGATGTCCTCGCCGTCCAGCAGATGGTTGAGCGGACGGATCGCCGGCAGCGCGCGTTGGGTGAACACCAGCCGGCCGAGAGACACGGAACGCAGCAGATTCAGTGCCTCACCACGGTCCAGCGCTTCCATGAGCCGGGGCACCTCTGTGTCCCGGGCGCCCGGTGGCGGCCGCGAGTCTCGCTCGCCCATCATGCACAACCTCTACTTTTGCCCTGCCCGGTCACGCGCTCGCTCGTCGGACAACCAGCGTCCCCTCCGTGCCGTGCCGGTGCCAGGGCCGAACGGTCCACGCCGGGCCGCTGTTTCGGATCCCGTGGTGAAGTAGGCGGGTGCGGGCGTGTTGCCGGTGGGAATCCGGCGGCGCTTCGCAAGCCGCGATCTTCGGGAGCGCTGGTCCGGCCGTGGATTTCGGCGCCCGCTGCGGCAAGGATGCACGGAAAGGGGCGAGGATGACGAAGCCCAGAGGGTCGAGGGAGAGCGGCAATGACAAACAGCGGGAGCGGCGAGGGATCGACGGCGCAGGTGAGCGTCTTCCTGCTTGACGACCATGAGGTGGTCCGCCGGGGTGTACGCGATCTGCTGGACGCCGAACCCGATCTGACGGTCGTGGGGGAAGCGTCAACGGCCGAGCAAGCGCTGGTCCGTATACCCGCGCTGTGCCCGCGGGTGGCCGTGCTCGACGTACGGCTGGGTGACGGTGACGGGGTGGCGGTGTGCAGAGAGCTGCGTTCACGCATGCCTGAGCTGGCCTGTCTGATGCTCACCTCCTTCGACGACGAGGAAGCGCTCCTCGACGCGATCATGGCCGGGGCGTCGGGCTATGTCCTGAAGCAGATCACCGGCACCGACCTGGTCACCGCGGTCCGTACCGTCGCCTCGGGGCAGTCCATGCTCGACCCCGGCACCACCTCACGCGTCATGGCACGGCTGCGCGGAGGCACAGAACCCGAGCAGCAGCCGCACGGGCTGGCGGATCTGACCGAGCGCGAGCAGGAAATCCTCGCGCTCGTGGGAGAGGGGCTGACGAACCGCGAGATCGGCAAACGCCTCTACCTGGCGGAGAAGACGGTGAAGAACAACATCTCGCGGCTGCTCGCCAAACTCGGCGTCGAGCGCCGGGTCCAAGCCGCCGTCCTCGCCACCCAGGCAAACGCCGCGCACGCGCAGCACAGCACAGCGCACACACCGCTGTCCCAAGACGCCCCACGACACCGAGCCGCCGGGGACACATCCGGTTCCTGACGTCCCAACGGTGTTGCCGAAGAGGGCCGTTCGGCCCTCCGGTGAGGGCCTCTCGCCGCTGTGCGCCGCCTTTGGCCGGCGGGATATTGAGTGTGCAAGCAGCGGGCACACCGTATCCACCATCCCGAAGGGGCCAACACCATGGCAGTTCACGAGGGTTCACACCGGCCTGCGACCTCACGGCCGGGACAGCAGACCGCGAGCACCGCGGGCGCCGCCCGAACCGAGTCGGATGTCTTCCTCGCGAGGACCCTGGCCGTCGTGCGGCTGGTCCTCGGCGGGGTTTTCCTCTGGGCGTTCGGTGACAAAGCGTTCGGCTGGGGATACGCAACTCCCGGCGGAGCGGCCTGGACCGACGGAGGCTCACCGACCAAGGGATTCCTGAGCGGCGTTTCCGCAGGCCCGTTCGAGTCCACCTTCCACACATGGGCCGGCCAGGGATGGGTGGACTGGCTGTTCATGCTCGGCCTCCTCTCTATCGGCGTGGCCCTGGTCGCGGGATTCGCACTGCGGTTCGCCGCAGCGGCGGGGACGCTGATGATGGGCCTGATGTGGCTCGCGGAATGGCCGCCCGCCAGACACCTCTCCGACGGTGCGCCCAGCATGTCGAGCAACCCCCTCCTCGACTACCACCTCGTGTACGCCGTGGTCCTGATCGCTCTCGCCGCCGCCTGCGCCGGCCGGACCTGGGGATTGAGCACGCTGTGGGAACGGCTCCCGGTCGTCAACCGCAACCGCTGGTTCCACTGACCACCGCCGGTCCGGGACACGGTCACCGTGTCCCGGACCGGCGTCATGCCACCACGTAAAGTGGAGCACCCTTTGTCGTCTCAGCAGGGGCCCTCTCTGCCGAGCAGCTGATGTATCCACTGCGGGACGGGCCCGGCCGACACGCTCGCCGTGGAGGCCTCACTGTGCGGTGTGTCGAGGCTGCGGGCCGGCGTGCGGGTGCTTGAGGTCCGCCCCTGGCCCGGCGAGCGGACCACGGCCATGGCCGACCTGTGGGTCACCTCGCTCGCCGGAGCTGACCTTTCACGGTGGGCTTCAGCTGGTATCTCCCGACAGGCAACGCGCTGAAGCCCCTGACGGGTCGTGCTGTCCGCGAAGGGGAAACGGCGGCGCTCCGCCGCAGAGGCTGGGAGCGCGGGTGGCCGCCAGCAGGGGTCCTCCAGCAGCGACAGATCGCACGGCGCAGTCCGCCCAATCCGATATCTTCCATTGTGTCCCTTTCGTGGATCGCGGTGCGACTCCTACGACTGAGCGGTGGAGGAACTATGTCGGGGGAACTGGGCAGACCGGAGCCACTGCGGCTGGCGGGGCTCACGGCCGCCGCCGATCCCGGCATGGACCGCTTCGCCCGGCTTGTCTCCCGGTTCCTGCACGTCCCGGTGGCTCTGGTGACCATCCTTGAGACGGACCGGCAGGTTTTCCCCGGTGCGGTCGGCATTGATGAGCCCTGGGCCGAGCGCCGGCAGACACCCCTGGACCGGTCCTTCTGCCAGCACGTCGTCAACAGCGGCGAGCCGCTCATCCTGGCCGACACACGTCAGCACCCTCTCACCCGCGCGAGCCCGGCGATCCCCGAACTCCGGGTGATCGCGTACGCGGGCATGCCCCTGACGGACGCCGACGGGCATACCCTCGGGTCGCTGTGCGCGATCGAACACGAGCCCCGCGAGTGGACCAAGGCCGAACTGTGCGACCTCGCCGACCTGGCGACCGCCTGCTCAGTCGAACTCCGCCTTCGGATTGCCAGCGAGCAGATCCGCCGCGACCGTGACTATGCCGGCGTGCTGCTTCGCGCTTCCGTTGAACTGGCCCGGTCCCGCGACATGGCCGACGTGTTGCGCAGAGTGCGCCACCTGTTCGACGGCTCTACACAGCCGACCCACGTTAGCCTGCTGCTCGCCGATGGTTTGGGGCTGCGACGGGTCCTGGATCCCGACGACATCCAGCCGGTGGAGAGCGCGATCCTCACCCTGGACCTGAACGCCGGCTTCCAGAGCGCGGGCGATGAGAGAACAACGGGCCGTCTTCATCCCCGACCGTGCCGCACTGGAGGCCGACTACAGTGCTTCGGCCGTAGTGGCATACGACGCGCTCGAACTGCACTCCGCCTTCTGCGTGCCGCTGGCCCGGCGGCGCGGTGTGCTGACCTGGTCGTGGGCGGACTCCCACACGCTGGGCGTGACCGAGGAGGCGGTCCCCACGGCGGTGGCCGGGTACGTCAGCCAGGCCGTCGAGCGCACCATGTTCGTCGAGAACCGGCTCAGCGCCGCTCAACAGCTCCAGGCCGCGATGCTCACCGAACTCCCGGTGGTACCGGGCCTGGAAATGTCCACCCTGTACCTGCCCGCCGCCGACCAGGACATGGTCGGCGGCGACTGGTACGACGCCTACCTACTGCCGTCCGGCCCGGGCGAGGGGCGAGCTTGTCTGATGGTCTCCATCGGCGACATCATCGGGCACGACATGCGGGCCGCCACGGTGATGGGCAGGTCCGCAGCATGCTCCGACAAGCCACGCTGGGGAATCCAGCGCGGTCCCCCGCTGCCGCACTGACGGCGGTGCCTCCGGGGCCGCGTTCGCTACGCTGCCCCTCGGCCCCGGAGGCACCGCCGTCCACGCCCGCCTGGATCCGCACGCCGAACATTGGCGGCTGACCTGGTCCAACGCCGGTCACCCGCCACCACTGTTGCGCACCCCCGACGGCCGTGTCGTTGTCCTGGAGGACCACGACCTTCTCCTGCTCGACACCGACCGTCATGAGCACGGGTGCGATATCCGCCCGGGCGGTGTCCTCCTCTACACCGACGGCCTGGTCGAGCACCGCAACAGCAACATTGACGCGGGTATCAGCCAGACGATGTCCACGCTGTCCGCCCACGGCAACCGCCCTCTGCCGCTGCTTCTAAAAGCTCTCTCCCAGCTGCCGCAGAGCTCCTCGCGGCTCGATGACATCGCGGTCCTGGCGATCCGCGTCACCGCGGAAGGCTGACGGGTCGTCGGGCAGATGGGTATGGAGTCCGTCCGAAAAACCGGCAGCACCTTTTAACCCGTCTGATTTGGCCATGTGCCACGGTTCGGTCGGCCCGGTAACAGAGTTCGGCGGAAGATTTCTGATCGGCGCGTCGTTGTTCTCACCGGCCATGCCAGTGAGGTCCTGGCCGATGAGCAGGCGGCGCTGTACGCGAAGTTCGACGCGAAACCGACCCGGTCGGACGCGCGGAGCCCTCTACCTGCCTTCCGCTTTGAAGCGTGTGCTTAGGAGCTCTTGGGCAGGGTGAAGACGAGGCGTGCGCCCGGGGTGTGGTGAGGGTCGAGGGTGATCGTGCCGCCGTGGTACTCGACGATCTTCTTGCACAGGGCAAGGCCGATGCCGTTGCCCGAGTACTGCTCGCGGGTGTGCAGGCGCTGGAAGACGACGAAGACACGTTCGGCGAATTCGGGCGCGATGCCGATGCCGTTGTCCTCGACGGCGAACTCCCACTCCCCGTCCGTCCCCCGTGCGCCGACGTGGATCTTCGGAGGGCGTTGCGGGTCGCGGAATTTGACGGCGTTGGTGATGAGGTTCTGGAAGAGCATGCCGAGTTGGGTGCGGTCGCCCTCGACGCTGGGCAGCGGGTCGTGGGTGATGACCGCGCCCGACTCCTCGATGCTCTCGCTCAGTGCGTAGAGCGTGCGGTCGTAGACGTCCTCCAGATCGACCGTGCTCTGGTCGGCGAGGAGCCGGCCGACGCGGGAGAACGCCAGCAGATCGCTGATCAGCCCCTGCATACGGTTGGCGCCGTCCACCGCGAAGTCGATGTACTGCCGGGCGCGGTCGTCGAGTTGGTCGGAGTAGCGGCGTTCCAGGAGCTGGCAGAAGCTTGCGACCTTGCGCAGCGGTTCCTGGAGGTCGTGGGAGGCCACGTACGCGAACTGTTCCAATTCCGCGTTGGAGCGGCCCAACTCCGCCGCCTGGGCGGCGAGTTCCGCCGTCGCCGCCTCGCGGTGGAGCAGTTCGGCCGCGAGCCGGGCACGCATCGCCTCAATGTCCGACGCCAGCAGCCGCAGGTCCGCGGGGCCCGACCCGGCGACCGGATGGTCGAAGTCCCCCGCCGCCACCGCGCGTACGTCGTCGGAGAGCCGATCCAGATGGTTGGTGACTCCCCGGCGCAGGGCGACGACGACGGAGCCGGCCAGGGCCAGGATCACCAGGGCGATCGCCGCGAAGGTCCAGTTCCGCAGGGCGCGCGCGTCCAGGAGATCCGCCCGGGCGGAGGCGCGCTGCTCCTCCAGATGCCGCTGCTGGCCGGAGAGCGCAGTACGGAGCGGGTCGAAGAGGGCTTTCCCCTCCTCCGCGCGCTGTTGGGCCAGTGCGACGGGAGCGGCGGAGGCGGCGACGGGTTCGGCGATCCGGGACCGCCAGCGGTCGGCGAGCCGTCGCACCTCGGCGAGGTCCCCGAGAGCCTCGGTGTCTCCGGCGCCGAGTTCCCGCAGCTGCCGTTCGGCGGCCTGCTGGCGGAGGAGACCGTCGCGGTAGGGCTGGAGGAACTCGGGGCGGGCGGTCATGCCGTAGCCCCGGATGCCGGTCTCCTGGTCGACCAGCGCTCCTTCGAGCCGGACCGAGGCGATCAGGGCCGGTGAGGAGCGGTCGACCAGCCGGTTGTTGATGGTGGTGGAGCGAGCGAAGATCCACGACCCGCACAGAACGAGCCCGAGCAGCAGCGCCAGTGCCACCGCGGTGCCCACCACCAGCCAGCGGCGGGTCGTCCAACCCGCCAGTGGAGCGGCTCGGGTACTGCCGGGGTGTCCGGGTCTGTGTCTGTTCAGGTCGTCGCTGTCCACGGTGCGCTCTCCTCGTTGTTCCCGGGCCGGAGAGGCGCGAGTCAGCGGAGTGTACCGTTGCTTGACAACAACAGTTGTCCCGGGTGGGTGCGGGCCTAGAATGCGGACCATGGGCGCCGATATCACTTCCTCCGCCGAGGAGCGGGAACTGTCCGAACTGGCGGAGAAGGCGGTGACCGAATTGGTACGACGGATGGTCGGGCAACTGACCGATGCCCCGTCGGCGGAGGGCCGGCAGAGCACCGCGCGACCCGAGCAGGCGGGATCCGAACCGGCCGCCGGCGCTCCGCTGGACCATCTGCGTGCTCTGGCCCATCTCAGCCGGGCGGTGACCCGGTGTGCTCAGCAGGAGGCCGCCGCGGCGGCCCGTGCGGGCGCCAACTACCCCCGGCTCGGCGCGGCGTGGGGAATCAGCCGACAGGGAGCGCGACAGCGCTGGCCCGGTCTCGTCTTCACCGCCCGGCCCGTCTCACGCCCACTGCCCAACACCGAGCCCAGGAGTCACACCGTGAACGCCTTCACCACCGACCGGCCCTACAACGTGCTCCTGGTCGAGGACGATCCCGCGGACGCGCTGCTGATCGAGGACGCCCTCATCGAACGGGGCATGGGCCGCAGCATCGCCAAGGTCCCCGACGGCCTCGCTGCCCTGGAGTATCTGCGCGACAGTGCCAACGGGCGTCCCGACCTGATCATCCTCGACCTGAACATGCCGCGGATGAACGGCAGGGAACTGCTGGCGGCCCTCAAGAAGGACGAGGTCCTGGGCAGCATTCCCGTCGTCGTCCTCACCACCTCCGCCGCCCCGGACGACATCGCGGACGCGTATCGGCAGCACGCCAACGCGTACGTGGCCAAGCCCATCAACCTCACGGAATTCATCGAGTCCGTGCAGGGAATCGACGCCTTCTTCCTCGAAACCGCCACCAGCCTCCCCCGCTCCTGAGACTGTGCGCCCCGATCCCCGTCCGCCAGATGGCAGCGAAGAGGCCGGTATCACTGAGCACAGGGCGGTTCGGGGTCTTCGTCGTGGGTGGTGTCGCGGTTGGCCAGGACGTTGAGGGCGGCGTGGACGTCGGCCGCTACGCCCTCGTCTTTCGCTGGCGGCGTGGCGGCGTGGGTGCGGATGTAGGTGGCCAGGACTTTGGCATTTTCGGCTGGTCACGGTGAGAGTCCTGCATGATCCGCTGAAGGGCGTAGATCCCGCCCAGCCGCACGTCCATCTTGTTCTCACCCATGTTGTTCACCGCCGCGGTGTACCGGTCGGTGATCTGCCCCTCTCTCGTCAGAGCCCGCTCCTGCCGCGCCTGGTCAGTCGCCTGCTGTGCCTGGGCACCCGACTACCACAAGCCCGCCACCGCCACGCCGGAGGCGAGCAGGACCGACACCAGGTCGATCTGAGGGTGACGAGGCCAGCCGCTGGTGGCGCGGTGACCTTCACCGGCTTTCCGAAGTCGGAGAAGACCGTTGTGACGGTGGTGGCCCTGAAGCCGAAGCCGAAGGCCGTCCGTGTCTGGACCACCCGCCCCGCCTCGTCGATCCAGACGTCCGCGAAGGCGGGTATTGTCGTCTGCCACGACAACGTCAGCCGTCCTGCCACGGAAGTGTCAGTGGCCGCGCCGTAGGGACGCGGTGATCGAGACGCCTATTTCGTCTCAGCGTTGGTGTGCGCGGTGGAAGTAGTTCGCCGAGTCGCATTTCGGTAGCACTTCTCGCATCCGGTACGGCCTCCCCTGATGCTGGTCAGGGTCAGCGTGACATCGGCGCTGCATGGGCAACGGCAGTGCCACCGGTCGGTGGTCTTCCCTGGGTAGGGCTCCAATGGCTCGAATCCAGACGCGCGCCTCGGCTGCGGCCTTCGACGGGCGCCTGGGCCTGTTCGTGATCGCCAACCTGGCCCGCCGGCACGGCCTTACGGTGTCCCTCCGGAGCTCGGACTACGGCGGCACCATGGCCGTGGCCCTTCTCCCCCGCACCGTGCAGTGCCCCCAACCGTCGCAGCGCCCCCAAACGGCCACCGCCGCTGCGTCACCGGTCCCGGCCCAGTCTCCGCCGCGCGTGCCGCGCCCCGCCGGGGCTCCCGTCCAGGCGCGGAGCCCGCAGGCTTCCGATGGACTGCGGGCGCCTCTCCCGGTGCGTACGAACACCGGCTCTGCCACCGAAACGGGCCCGGTGCCGGTCCCGGCGGCGTGCCGCGTCTGCCGACGCGCCGGCCGCAGTCCCACCTGGCCCCGGAACTTGCCGGCACAGCGCGAGGGCGTCCGCGTGCGGTGTGCCGGGGGCTGGCCCGCAGACGCTCCGAGTCGGCACCCGAGCATCTCGTCCACATTCGGCACAGTCGCGCGCGGTGAGGGGACACCTGCCCACCGACGTCCTCGGACGCCGCCTCGAAGAAGTCGGCAGACGTCAGAGTCAGGTACTCGGGCCTCGCAGCCTCCACGTCAACGGTAAGACGATACGGGACATCGACACCCTGCGGCTGGTCGCCGAGGGACATGACCCCAGACATCGCGACGAAGCTCGGCTACTCCGAACGCACCATCAAGAACATCCTGCATTCTGTCATGACCCGGCTCCAATTGCGGAACCGGGCTTACGCCATCACCTACGCCATGCGGCAAGGACTCATCTGAGGATTGCCGGTTCGACACGACGCCGTCCTGGTCCCCTCGGTTTTTCGCTGCTCCGTCAGCGGTAGCCTCAGCCCATGAGCGCGGATGCTTCTCAGCAGCCTGATGGTGCTTCGCTCTACGCCTTGAGATTACCGAGACGGAGTGCCGCCAGTGCGGCACGCTCATCGCCGGACTCGACGGCGGGTACGCGTGTCCGTTGTGCGGCTGGGTCAACAACTGGTCTTAAGGGCACGGCATATTGCCGACTGTGCCTGATGATCCGGATACGTTGAACCGTCTCTCTTGATCCATACCTTCGCACCACACCTCGGACGGCTCACAGGGCAGCCGTACCAGGACGCGCCCTCGCGCTAACGGGTTTAGGCCGAGAGCGACCAGCCAGATCCACACAGGGTCACTGGGGCCGGCAGCACTCCTGCGCAACCGAGACGAACGCCAACTTCGCTTTTTTCAGCTCATCCGGCTTTTCATGGCGCTTCAGGCATTCGACGAGATACTGCGCCGCAGCAGCTGCATCCGGCGGGCCTTCAAGAAGTACCCCGCTCAGAGCCTGCTGGAGCAGAACGTCGTCGTCGGCCTGGCGCCGTCCGCCCCGTTCCGTGAGAATCTTCGCCTCCGCCGCTCCGAGGAAGTCCGCATAGGTCTGCCGACGGAGAGACAACTCGCGGTGGCCGGACTCGGCGCGAAGCGTCATACGAACCGATTCGAGCAGCGCTTCCGCCTGGCGGTCCCCCGCGTGGCGCGCGGCAGCGGCTTGCTTGATGCCAGCGCTGCGCGTGTACCAGCCGGTTACAGCGCCGCCAGCGATCGCCGCACCGGCGGCGATCAGGGCGATACCCCAGTCACTCATAGCCTCATCCTCGCGATCAGACACAACTCTCCGCATACCTTTGCCAAATCTGCGGCGTGGATCACCCCTCACCTCCTCCGAGGAACGCGGGATAAGATCGGGCCATGTCGCCCGACGACGCCAACACACCCGACCCGACCTGCGCATACGCCAGTGCCCAACCCCGATTTCCAGTAGACTCGACACTTCGGGCGACGGGCGACGGGCGACGGGCGACGGGCGACGGGCGACGGGCGACGGGCGACGGGCGACGGGCGACGGGCGACGGGCGACGGGCGACGGGA
>NZ_JBHXRM010000049.1:21180-61869 GCF_042716895.1 Streptomyces sp. NPDC058653
CGGGCGACGGGCGACGGGCGACGGGCGACGGGCGACGGGCGACGGGCGACGGGCGACGGGCGACGGGCGACGGGCGACGGGCGACGGGCGACGGGCGACGGGTTCTGTTCGCGGCCCGGTCCGCGGTTGCCCTGTATCGCCTGCTCGACATACTTCCCGTCTTTTCGGGAGACGCCAGGATCACTCGTCTGTTTGCGCTTGTCCCCGGTTCCGACTTCGGGGCCGATGCCCTCTCTGAGATCGACGCGCTCGGGGGCCGTACTGTGCCTTGGAACGAAGCGCGAGGCAGGTCTTACGACCTGGTCATCGCCGCGAGCCCCAAGGGCAACCTCAGACTCCTGCACGGCCCGCACATCCTCCTTCCTCACGGCGCGGGTTTCAACAAGTCGCTCAGCACCGAGGGTTCGAGGGACTCGCCATCTGGTCTGGATCCGGCATTCCTGCAGCGGCCCGAGGACCATGATCAGGTAGCTTTGCACGCCCTGGCCCACCCGGATCAGGTCGCGAGGCTGGCCGCAGCGGACCCGAGGGCAGCCCGCCGCGCGAAGGTGATCGGCGATCTCACGCTGGAACGCGTCCTCACCTCCGTCCCGCTGCGTGAAAACTACCGCGCGGCGCTGGATACCGGGGCTCGCAAGCTGATCGTCCTGGTCTCCACCTGGGGACCAGAATCCCTCGTACGGCAGCATCCCGGCCTGGCCGCCGAGCTGGCTGGGCAACTTCCCTACGATGAGTATCAGTTGGCGTTCGTGATCCACCCCAATGAGCGCAGTCTGCTGGGGACATACGAGCTGGCCGAACGTCTTGGGCCGGCCCTCGAAGCGGGATTGGTCCTGCCGGATCCGGTCGAGGAGTGGGCCTCGGTTCTGGTCGCCGCCGATGCTCTGGTCACCGACCACGGCTCGACCGCCCTGTACTTCTGCGCCGCCCAGGACCGACCGGTCGTGAGCGTCCACCCAGGTGGCGGCGAGCTGATTCCGGCCAGCCCGATGGGCGTACTTCTGGAGCGGATACCGCAGGTGGAGCGTGCCGAGGACGTGATCCGGGCACTGAGCGCATACCGGCAGGGCCCCGGACACGCCGCCGCTCAAGCGGCGTTCGCGCACACAGGTGATGCCGTGGACCGGCTGCGATCCGAGGTCTATGCCCTGCTCCGCCTTGCGCCCCCCGCTCACGGCGTCACCCCCCGGTTGTTGCCCGTGCCCGCGCCTGCTGTGCGTGTGCCCGCAGCGTTCGATGTCCATGTGGAAACCACTGCGGGCGGTGTACGGATCGAGCGGTATCCCGCCGGTATCGGGCTGCCCGGCCACCACCTAGCCGTTGAACATGGTGCTGCCGGCGAAAAGCTCGCCCGCTCCGCGGGCCTGTTGTACCGTCGCCAACTTCCAGAATCCGCCGCACCCGTGAACCTGGCCTGGACCGCCGGCGGGTGGATCCGGCACACCCTGACCGCATATCCCGGCTGCCGCTCCGCAGCGGCTGTGCTGCCGTCCGGTGTGTGCCTGCTCAGAGTCCGCGGTCAGGAGCAGACGTACGCCCTGCGGGTGGAAGTCCGGCCTGAGGGGGGCCGGATCGTGCAGATCGACCCCGCGATCGCCCTGTCGGCGGTACATGCTCACTTTGTCTCGGGTCAGCCGGCCCCGGACAGCGATTGCGTACTGAGATTCCTCGTGGGAGACCGGATTTTCCGTGTTTCCCTCAGTCCGGCCACGGACGCCGAAGAGGCCCAGGTGATTTAGCCAAGGCCGTTGCGACTCCGGAAGTTCCGGGCCGCGACGCGGTGTTCCTCGGCCTGGTCCTGATGTCCTTCGGCTGTCTCCAACTCGGCAAGGGCATCGTGGACACGTGCCAGATCGATCCCTGAGCGCCGTCTCTCGGCCTGCCCGAGCGCCTTCTGGTAGAATTCATGGGCATCTTCCAGCCGGCCGAGACGGTGCAGGACGCTGGCGAGAGCGAACGCCGAGCGCCCTATGAGCCTCTCACGCTTCTCCTCCACGAACCCGCTGTGCGCCCTGGACAGCAGATGGTGCGCGGCTTCAAGGCTGTCCGCTTTCGCGCTCGCCTCTCCCATCCGATAGGTCTGAAGCAGCACGCCGTACGGGTTGGGGATCGCGCGATGCCGGTCGCGGGCGGCGGTGAAGTCGGCCAGAGCTCCGTTCCAGTCGCCTCGTGCGCCCTTGAGCATTCCGCGGTGTTCGACGGCCGACGCCGCAAGTATCCGCTCTCGCGGGGAGCCGCCGAGAAGCTCGAGGGCAGAGATCGCACGGTCGATCTGTTCCTGGGCCGCGTCCAGTTCCTCCGACTCCCACAGCGGCCTGGCCAGCTGGCAGCGGGTGCGCACCAGCCATCCGGCATTCCCTCCGTGCCGAACTGCCGCGTCAACAGCCCGCCGGAAGACCTCAATGACTCCGGACTGCTGTGGATGGTCCAAGGCATGCGTCCACACAGGCTCGGAAAGCGCCACCACCTCGGTGTCCATCCCCCGGCTGTAGGCGAGACGAGAGCACGCGAACAGCACATGCCGTTCCTCCTCCAGCCAGCGCGCCGCGCGTGCGGCACGTTCAGCCCGCGCGCCGTCGTCGACCGCCTCTTCCGGATCCACCAGAGGAATGTCCGGCACATCGCCCACGGGGTCGAGAAGGTCCACCACGGTCAGCCGGGGTCCGGCCGTGAACCGGTCGGCCAACTGGGCCTGCCGGACAAGCCAGCGCACCAGCCTCATCTCCGCCTCGGCGACATCGCCCTCCACAGCCTCTCGTCGAGACCGGCGCAGGGCATGCGCGCGCAAGGGTCCCGGCAGCCTCATCTGGCCGGCCTCTGTCAGAGCCACCTGACGCAGGTCCAGCAACCCGGCCCGGTCCAGCTCCTCCAGGGCATCCCGGCAGCCCTCAAGGCCAAGTCCCGACAACGCGGTGGCGGAATGGAGCGTGAACGTCTCACCGGGATGGTGGGCCAGCAACTGGTACAGCAGAGCCGCGGAGGGGGAGAGATCGTCATAAGCGGTGTCCCAGAGCCGCTCCACACCGGACACGCCCTTCTCGTCCAGCTCGGTCCTGAGATCAGCAAGGAGACGAGAGAGCGGACGCAGCCGGTGCGTGCGCACCCACCGGCCGGCCACGTGCAACGCCGCAGGAAGCCCGTTGCACAACCGGATCACCGCCCGAGTCGCTTCCGGATCTGCGGCCAGCCGGTCGTCACGGACGATCAGCTCCAGCAGCTCGGTTGCCGCCCGTTCGTCCAGCGGGGGCAGGGCAAGCTCCACCGCAGCGCCGGCCTCGAAATCGCGCAGCGGACCGTGACTCGTCACGATCACCACGCTGGAGCCCGACGCCGGAAGAAGAGGAATCACCTCCGAGGCGTATCGAGCGTTGTCCAGCAGGAGCACCAATTTCACATCGGAGGTCCGGTTCCAGTACTGGCGGCACCGAGCCGCGTACTGCGCCTGCACCTGCTCCGGCGCCACGTCGAGGGATTCCAACAGCTGCGAAAGGACATCACCGGGGTCAAGGACGCTGTCCGCCCGGAATTCATCCAGGTCGACGGAGAGCACACCGTCGGTGAACGGGTAACGGTCGCCCAGAGCACGCGCGATCAGGGCGGCCAACGCCGTCTTTCCCAGCCCGCCGGGCCCACTCAGCACCAGCACCAACGGCCGGGTACGGCTCTGCCAGTGCCCCACGGACTGCAAAGCGCGTTCCCGCTCATCGTCACGGTTCACGAAGTGCACTGGCTCCGGCGGAAGTTCGACCCTCACGACAGCCCCCTCGACCCTCTACTGCGCCCTGCACGAACTATCTGACGATCATGCACTCTAGAGACTTTCACCCCTCACCGTCGGCGTCTGGTGGAACCGCTGTCCCAGCATCCTGGGATACCGCAAGGCGGTCCACGGCATGGCTGCCAGTGGCTCTATTCACGCCTGCTTGACAGCGCTGGAGTACTTGCCAGGCCGGCGTTGGGGTGTTCCTACGCCCGGCGCCGCAGCTTGGAGCGCCCCGTCCGGGTCTAGCGGCACGCCGAACACCATGTCGTCACCGGTCCGGAGGAGGGTGACACCGAAGCCCGTCTCCACCACGGTGCCGGGGGACATCCCACCCAGAGGCCGGCGGCAGGAAGCACTCAGGGCGCGGTGCTTGGGGCCCGTGGGGTTGAGTCCGGCCGCGTGCACGGCGACGAGAATCTCCGGAACGGTACGAGCGGACGTTGCGGCACTCCAGTTGCAAGTCGCTGAGCCGGAGGACGGCCCTCACGTGTCCAGGACGAGTCTGTGCGGATGGTCCGGGGGCGATCTGCCGCCTCAGTGACCCACGCGACGCGGGGCGGGCCGACGAGGGTGCCCCGGGGCTCGTACGCTTACCGGCCGCCGAGCGGGACGGTCGCGAGCCGTTCCCAGGTGATCGTTTTGGCGATGCTGTCCGCGGTGACGTCGACCAGCTGTACCTCGGTGACACGCAGGGGAGCGTGGCTGGGGCGGACCCGGCGCAGGATGCGCTGGGCATCGTCGGAGGACGCCTCCTCACGTGACGGTAGCGTCGGATATTGGAACCCTCGGAAAACGCTGATGTTCGTTGATTGGGCAGTCTCCTGGTGCGGACGGCGGCCTGACGGTTGCTCATCGTTCGAAGCGAAGTGAGGGTGTTCCCTGACCTCGCTCCTACTGTCGACCGATGCAGGGGTGATGACAGCGGACTGGACTGTAGGCGTCTTGGACCAGGTCCTGTGCTCGTCGCCCCTAGTGAAGGTGTGTTTTCGCCTTGTCCTCATGGGTGAGCGTGAACGACGACGGTCCTCGTGACCATGGGCAGAGGCCTTACGCAGCAGGACATCCCTGATGGCGTCGGATCTGGTCCCGCCCCTCATTGTCGGTGGCGGATGGCAGGATGCCCGGCCATGAGCACGAGAGACGAGAGCGACGAGGCGTACGTTGTCGACCTGTGCAACCAGGCGCTCGGTGAGACGGCCTTTACTCAGCACAAGTTCGACTGGCTGCTGGGAGACCCGGGTACCGGCGGGCGGCGGGTGAAGCTGCCCGTCGATGCGTACTGGCCGGGCCACCAGCTCGTAGTCGAGTACCGTGAGTTGCAGCACGACCAAGCGATGCCGCACTTCGATAAGCCGGACCGGCTGACCGTCAGCGGCGTTCACCGAGGCGAGCAACGAGCCCTGTACGACGCCCGACGCGACGTTCAGATCCCCGCTCACGGTCTGCGCCTGGTCGTGATCCGTCCCGCCGATCTCGACGCGGACAGTCGAGGGCGCCTGCGCCGCAACCGGGAAGCGGACCTCGCGGCACTGAGAGCGATCCTGGTACGTGACAGCGACGAGCATCGCGTCACCGACAGCTTCCGCACCTGGTTGCTGGCCCAAGGGTGGACACCGGTCACCCCCATGGACCGCTGGACCGACATCGAGGCAGTACGCGGCAAAGAGCGGCTGATCTGTGAGGCCAAGGGGCGAACCAGTGAGAAGGGAATTGACGCAGACATCGCCTACGGACAGCTTCTGCGCCGGATGACGAGCGAGGCGCCGAACATGCGGTACGCACTGGTCGTGCCCTCCTCGTCCGTCAAGGCCGTTGAGCGCGTCCCCCGGTACGTCCGCAGGTTGCTGCGGATCGATGTGTACGAAGTGACCGACGATAACCAGGTACGTCACCTGTCGGCATAGGTGTTCTGGGTCCGCGGAATGCTCCCGAAGACCACCGGCGTGGGAGTCGTCACCCTGGCATAGCCGTTGGCGCTGGTAGTGAGACCAGGGAGGGCACCGCCCTGGGACGCGCCCCGCGCCATCCCGGCCGCCTGCTCAGCGCTGGAGGAATCGGACGTTCGCATGCCCTGAGACAGAAGCTGAACCGAGAAGGGAGCGGTATGGGGTACTGGCTGATGACCCCCGTGGCCAAGTGGGTTCTGTACGAAAGGGCCAAAAAACTCAAGAAGTGGGAGCCATCGCCGACTGGGTGGACGTCTTCCGACATCGACGCCGGCGATGGTGTTCTCCTCTGGCGCTGCGGGCGAGGCGGCGGGGTAGTCGCCGTCGGGAAGATCGTCAGCGTAGACGGTGCGGCAAGAACAGCCTTCGATCGACTCCTGTTGTCCACCCCGCTCTCCGCCGAGGTCCTGCGCGGGGCGGACCTCGGCTCTGTAGTGGAACAAGCTCCGGCGGCTAACGGGCGGGGCGAACTCACAGCGATCAACCTCACTGATGGACAGTGGCGCGAACTCTGTCAACTGGCCGACGACGCCGAGCCGTCGAACGATTGGCCCGCCATGTGGAACATTCCGCCTGGCTCTGTCGTGAAACGAGCTGAGATACACGCTGTCTACGGGGGGAACCCGCGACTGGCGGCCGGCGCCAGTGGCACGACACACAATGCGTTCCTCTTCCTTGAAGACAGCCGCCCAAGTGAACCGACATGGTCCTGGGATGGGTCTGTGCTGCTGGCTCCCGGGCAGAATCAGCAAGGCGGCGGCGTGTCTATGGACCACCTTGCAGTCCTATCCCATCGCCATTGCGGAATACCAGTACGGGTCTTCCTCGAACGTGGTGAGGATTGCTTGTACCTGGGAGAATTCGCTACCGACCCAGATCGCCCCCTAGAACGTTGGGCGCTGACCGGGCAGCGCGTTCACAAACTCAAGGATGGCGGCCAATACGTAAACGAGGTGCGAACGCCGGTCTTTCGATTGCATCCGCTGGGCGGGTTAACCATTCCCTCGGACAGTGAGAAAGCGTTTCAGCACGGCTTTCGGGTCCGCCTAAAGCTGCAGCCGGTCGCTGACCAGTCGGCTGTCGCAGCCATTCGCGGAGTGCTGAAGGTCCTAGAAGGCGAACCGGCACTCGCTGCATTACTTGGGAAGCTCGATGATGCCCAAGTGCTCGCGACCCTGATGCAAAGGGCCCGTCGACAGTCAGACTTGGCTGAGCTGCGGACGGCAGTTGAGGACCCCGTCACCAGCGAAGGTGACCTTCAAAAGCTCCTGCAGCGAATGACTTGGATCTTCGGCGGCGAGTTCCTCCCGGGCACCGCCCGGCGGAATCTCACGCTCCGCGATCAGCTCGATTTGACGCTGCTGCGCCCAGACGGCAGCCTGCACGGCGTCGAACTGAAACTGGCTAACAATAGACACCTGGTCACCGGCCAACGTAATCACTTGATCGTCGGAAGCGAGGTCAACAAGGCCGTAGGCCAGGTCATGAACTACCTGCGCGAATTGGACGAGAAGCGTGCCCAGATCCTCGTCGATCTAGGCATCGACTCCCGACGTTCCTCGATGACTGTAGTGATCGGGCACAGCCGATTCGTCGCAACGGATGCCACCCAGGAGGAGGTTGCTGAGACAATTCGCACATACAACGCGCATCTGAATCGAGTAACTATCACCACCTACGACCAACTGATCGACAATGCGCAGCGGACCCTCGACTTGACACCAACTGCCAGGAAATCAGCTGACAGCGATCCGTGGAGCGGATGAGTCGCGCGTCATCGGCGATGGTTTGAGCAGGGCATCCTGTACGTGCTCCACAACGTTCGCGCATACGTCCGATGCGGGCCTGGAGGAAATCCGTACGATCAAGTGCAACGGCCGGATTCGCCCGCCGGGCTCACCGGGTACTACTTCGGCGGGGAGGGGGCTGGAGCATGCGGCGACCGCGCAGGGACCTCAGTGGCCAGGCCGCAGCGGGACCGTCTTCCAGGTCTCCCAGGTGATGGTCTTCCCGGCGTCGTTGGCGACGACGTCGACCAGCGCGACGGTGTCGACGTGAACGGGCGCGTGGCTGGGGCGGACTCGGCGCAGGCGGCGGTGGATCTGGTGGTAGTGATCGAGGTCGACCTCGGCAGTTAACGGTAGCGTCGGATATCAGAACCCCGCTAATACCCTCTGCGGAGAGTACGGCGGGCGGTCCGCCAGGGCGGACTCCGGCCAAGTCGTCAGAGAGACACGCCGTGGCCGGGGGATGCCGTCACCTGGCCCCCTCGTCCCGGCACTGATCTCAAAGCGACCCGTGTCGGGCTGAAGCAGGTGCACTCGCCCACGGGCTGCGAGATACTCCAGCTTCCTGGTCGCGCCCTCGCACACCAGCTCAGCGCGTTCAGGTCCAGTTGCCTGAGCGGAAGGAAGCGGAGACTTCGTGGCATTTCAGCGTCGGAGCGGCAGCGGCCCAGTCAGCCAGGCTGATGACCCCGAGCAGTTGTATCGGCTGCTGGCACGGACAAACAACGGACCGGACTCGGTCTGGGGCCACCAATCAAAGGTCTTGGAGAGGTGGCACGCCGAGCACTACTCCGAAGCTGATGTGGCGATTGAGCTTCCAACGGGCGCGGGGAAGACACTAGTCGGAGGATTGATCGGTGAGTTTCTCCGGCGCAAGGAAGGAAGCCGAGTCGCCTACCTGTGCCCCACTAAGCAGCTTGCCCGGCAGACATCCAGCAGGCTCGCCGACTATGGGATCCCGCAGGTTCTGCTTACCGGTCGGGTCCCGACTTGGAACCAGGCCGACCGGGCCCAGTTTGACTCAGGTCGGGCTGTGGCGGTCAGCGTCTACAGCCATGTCTTCAACTCCAATCCAGCGTTGGTGGGTGCCGACCTGCTGGTGCTGGATGACGCCCACGCGGCGGAGGGCTACGTAGCTGGGCCCTGGAGCTTGGAGATCTCCCGTTCGCATTATGAGAGTGCCTACAAGGACGTGCTGTCGACACTTGCGTCAGCGCTCGACCCCTTGGTCTACAAGCGGCTGGTTACTCCTACTCCGGACGGCCAGTACCTGTCCAGTGTCTACCTTGCTTCGCCGCTCGGTGTTGCGGCACAGTCCGCCGAACTCGAAACGGCGTTGAGCGACGCTGTCGCGATGGGGAAGGTCGGCGAGGATGCAGTTCATGCATGGCGGTTCATCGAGGGCCGGGCGGCCAGGTGCATGGTCTACATCTCGTACAGCCAGATCCTAATCCGGCCCTTGATCTCGCCCACCTTTCAGCATCCGGCGTTCAGCGAACCTGGCCGTCGGCTCTACATGAGCGCGACCCTGGGCGCCGGCGGCGAACTGGAGCGCAGCTTCGGGCGACGCAAGATCAAGCGGATCCCCGTCCCAGCAGGGTGGGACAAAGAAGGCACTGGCCGTCGATTCTTCGCCTTCCCTGAACTGGCCGAAGACCTCGCAGCCGACAACCAGAAACTCGCACCCTTCGTCGCTGGCATCGTCGCCAAGGCAGGCCGTGCCGTCGTCTTGACGCCGGACAGCCGCACCGCCACCACCTTCCGGGAACACTTCCTACCGGCCGGTTACCCCACCCTCAACGCCAAAGAGGTCGAGGACGACCTCACCCGGTTCACCTCCCAGCCTGCCGCCGCGCTCGTATTGAACAACCGCTACGACGGAATTGACCTCCCCGACGATCAATGCCGCCTGGTGGTCCTGGTCGGGCTGCCCGCAAAGGGAGACCTCCAAGAGCGCTTCCTCCACGGATCTTTGGGCGCAGTGGAGGTCCTTCAAGAACGAATGCGGGCCCGGATCCAGCAAGGCAGCGGCCGAGCGACGCGGAACCTTCGCGACCACGCCGCCGTGCTCGTACTGGGGAGGGACCTGACCTCATACCTGACACGCCGTGAGATTCAGGCGGCCATGCACCCCGAGATCCATGCGGAACTCGAATTCGGCGTCGACACCAGTCTGGGCTTCACCTCGACCGCAATGCTGGAGAACCTCGACGTCTTCACCGAGCACGCGGAAGCATGGGCAGCCGTGGACGAGGACATCGTCGCCGCTCGCGAAACATACAGTCGCGCCGAAGCTCCCGGCGTAGCTGACCTGCAGCGGGCAGTGCGACACGAGATCGTTGCCGCCGAAGCCATCTGGTCCGGCGATCAACACTTCGCGCTCGACGCCATCAGGAGTGTCCTGGACAAACTCCGCGGCGACCGGACACCGAAGCGATACGGGGCGCTGTGGAGCTACCTGGGGTTCAGCATCGCTCGCCAACTCGCCGACCAGACTAGCGATCCCAGCTTCCGCGAAACCGCAGATATCTACTACCGGGAGACCTGGAAGAACAGCCAGGGCACCACCTGGCTGTCACACCTTGCGGCCCCGGCCGAGCGCGACGCCGCGCCCCAGCCACCCGAACTCGCCCTCACCGACGAAGTCGCCATGCGTAATGTCCTTGCCGCTACTGATCTGGCTCGCGTCGAAGCCTTCGAGGACGTCCTCAAGGCGCGCGCCGGGCTGGAAGGCACCGAATACACGGCATACGAAGCAGGACTTGTTTACCTCGGCAGGCTCGCCGGCGCCCAGCCCAGCTACGGCAACGAAGGCGACGAAGGCGACGCCCTCCCGGATGCTGTGTGGATCTTCAACGATGCCCAGTGGGTCGTCTGGGAGGCGAAGAGCCAGGCAAAGGACACCGGCCAGATTGGTGCCGACCAGGTTCGGCAAACCGGTGCGCACCTACGAACAGCAGAGAAGGAACAAGAGAAGGCCGCGCCAGGCGACTCGGTGTGTCTACTCGCGTCCCCCAAGAACAAGGTGCACTCCAGCGCCCATGCGGTCGCCGAGGAGAACGTCTACTGGGTTCGCCCGCCCGAAGTGCTTGACCTATTCGACCGCCTGACCCGTGCCTGGCAGACAGCCCGCGCACGAGGACTGGCGACGCTATCGGTGCCCGAGCTGGCATCAATTTTCAAGGCCGAGCAAGCCCTACCTTCCCAGTGGCTGTCTGCGCTGAGAAGTCGCCCGCTTTGGAAGGACCCCGCGTCATGAAGCCATTTGTGTTCCAGCATGCACAGGATGTGTGGCCCGAGGGTGAGACCTTGCTCCACGTCTACATCTGCCCTCGGGAACAAGACCGTGAGCTGACCGCGCTCGTCACACATGCGTACGACGCGCTGAAGGACTTCCCGATCAC
This sequence comes from Streptomyces sp. NPDC058653, assembly GCF_042716895.1. NCBI lineage: Bacteria > Bacillati > Actinomycetota > Actinomycetes > Kitasatosporales > Streptomycetaceae > Streptomyces > Streptomyces sp. NPDC058653. The sequence goes on from NZ_JBHXRM010000049.1 coordinate 32,081, forward strand.
ACCGGTTGCGCTGCCCTGGCTTCACATCACCGTCGACCAGATCACCGACCGTGTGGGCGCCATCATTCCGCCCACCGAACGGTGGGCCCTCGTGGACGAGTTGGGGAAGCATCTGGCGGGCGTCGAGCCGTTCGACATCATGATCGGCTCGCTCATGTCGTACGCGACCGGAGTGATCGCCGACGTCCATCCCGACGAGCCCCTCAACGACCTCCACACCACCGTCCGTGCCGCGATCCAGACGGTGCGCGGGCCCGACGCGACGGGCTACCCCACCAAGGTCCCGCACCTCACGCTCGGATACGCGGCCGCGGAATGCGACTCCGACCAGGTGCAGCGAAGGCTGCGCAACGGAGTACGCCCGGGGCACGCCCCGATGCGGGTGGACGCCGTTCACCTCGTGGACGTCACGGCGGACGCCCAGGCCAAGACGATCACCTGGGACCACGTCGCGGCGATCCCGCTCGGCGCGGGCAGCTGAGGATCGCCGCTCAGGGCGCTGGACGTGAGCGAACCGGGCGGGCGGCGACGTCGGCCGCGTACGCCGCCCAGTCCCCGCCGCTGGCCTGCTGCCACTGCACGGCAACCTGACGGTGGATACCCAGCATGTGCGCCAGGATTGCCGCCGGAACCTGAGCGGCAAGCGTGAACAAGGCGGTGGCTCGGTCTTGGCGCGGATTGATACCCAATGCCCGGAGCCGGAGTACCAGTTGGTCGCTGCTGAGCGGCTTCCCGGGGACTTTCCCGGGGAACAGCCAAATCCCTGGTGCATCCACGAGGGCGTGCCCGCGCCGGCTTGAGATCAGCTCCTCCACCAGGGCGTCGAGTGGCGTGGGCAGCACGATCGGGCGGTCCCCGAGCAGGATCTTCGGGTTGTCGCTGTCGCGATGAATGTGGTCAACGGTGAGGTGGCGAATGGCGTTGACGTGCTGGGCGTAGAGCAGCAGGAGCAGGCCCGCGACCCGGTCAGCGGTCGGCGCGGCGTCATCGTGCAGGAGCCGGCGGGCGACCTCCCACCGCCGGTCCTCATCGTGCGGGCCGCTCGGGCCCACCCACCGCGTGGCGGGAGCGGTGAGATCGTGGGCGTGGCGGTGCGCAACGGCCCAGCGCACAAAGTGCGCCGTCCGCGTGGGATAGGTGGCGCGATGGGCCATGAAATCGTCCACTTCACTTTGGGTGCACGCGCTCAGCAGCATGCCGCGGCCGGCCAGATCGTCGAGGAACTGGACGGCGGCATTGATGTGCGTGCGGACGTTCTGGTCCTGGTCGACCGTGAGCTGTTGTCCGCGTACCCGTTGCCGCAATCGGCGCATGTGGTGCCAGATGGCGTATCCGTGCAGTACCCGCCGCTCTTCGAGATCGTGGCGCCCGGCCAGCTTCTCCTTCGTCCAACGTTCTAGGTTGACGAGGCGCTGATCGCGGGCCGGGAGCGAGCCGGTGGCCATCAGCAGGTCGCGCAGATAGTCCAGGGTCTTGCCCGCCGGCAGACCGTCCAGCAGCGCGTGGGTCACCGGGCGGGGGTCCTTGCCCAGAGCCGTCAGCAGTGCGCGGACCTTCGGCTTGGCCAGCCAGACCATGGCGTGGTCGGGGCGCTCCACCGCCACGAGCGCGCGCCGGAACGGGTCGAGTTCCTCCGCGATGCCGGTGCCGTCTCCGAGTAGTTCCTCAAGCTTCTGATCGACCATGCACCGCTGACAGGGCTCCGTGCTGAACTGCCACGTCGTCTCACACAGAGGGCAGCGGTCCCAGAAGTCCGGGTCCGGGTTCAGGCACCTGGCGCACAGCGGAGCAGCGAGCGTGCCTCCCTTGAGCGGCGACACCGTCCCGCAGGATGTGCACCGGATGTGACGGACCCGGCAGTTGCGACACCATGGCTCGCCCGTCGCGCGTGACGTAGCGCACCATGTGAGCTGCCCGCAGACACTGCACTCCTGGTCCTCCCGCGGGCTGCATCTCTCGCACCAAGGGCCCTCGGCCGTACGGGATTTGATTTTCTTGCGCCGTCGGCATCCCGTGCACGGTTCCCGGTGGGCTGGATCGCTCCTCCAGCAATCGGTGCATACCGGGAGGCCGTCGTGGTCCCGGGAACTCACCTTGCGGCGACTGCCGCAGCGCGAGCAGTCCTCGGCACGTACCTCCTCCTCACAGCGCCAGCAGATCCGCTGGCCGGCGTGCTTCGAAGACAGACGTTCGGTTGCTCCGCAGCGGGCGCATCTCGGCTGCTGCACCACCGTGGTGCCGGCCTCGACTAGTGCGTTGATAAAGGTGAGCACGGACGGGGTGGGCGCCGAGTGCGCGGCGTCGGTGAGCAGCTCGGGCTGGTCGAGGACCGCCCAGGCGACCCGCCAGCGAACGGCGCGCATGTGCGAGCAACCCGTCAGGGCCTCGGCGATCGCGGCCTGGTTCAAGCCGGGATCAGTACCGACCACGAGATCGATCAGCTCCTTGGTCGGGTCCGCGTCGTCGGGGCACCGTTGACAGAGAGGCCGTCCCTTCCGGTCCCGGGTTCTGACATTCCTTACGGTCCCGCAGCCGACACATTCCTCCTTCGGCCGGACACACCCGCCGCAGGTCCACTGCCCACCCTTGCGACTGGACAGGGACAGGGTCTCGCGGTCGCAGACACAGCAGCGCGGTCTCGCGAGTTGCCGTGCCCCCGCCTTCACCAAGGCAGCCAGGAGTTTTCCCACCGCCCAGATGGAGGGAGAGCGGCCTGTGACCAGGACTTGCGGGTTGTCCCACAGCTCTCGGGCGACTCGCCGCCTCTGGGTGGGGCCGCGGAGGATGCCGTGCGTCACCTCCCGGATCTGGTCGGTGGACAGACTGCGTTCCACGAGCGCGACCTGGTGTACGACGGCGCCGAGCGGGTCGTCCTGGATCAGCTGATCGATATCTACGGTCATCATTCAATTCCGGTGATGCGGGCCCGCTTGGGCCGTAGGGTTCCGAGCCCCGGCTCTGGTGCGCTGCCACCGGCCGCCGCGGCCCTCTTCTTCGGTCGGCTTCCCGCCCCCACTGCGGCGACGGGTTCGATCAGGTCGTCCAGTCGGCAGTCCAGGATGTCGAGCAGCGCCATGAGCACCTTCATGCTCAGCCGCTCCGGGCGGTCGGTCACCAGCCGGTAGACCTGGCTGGACGAGAGCGTGATGCCGCGCTCGGCGAGCAGGGGGATCAGGTCACTGGTGTTGAACATGCCGCGCTCGGCCATGACTTTGCGCAGGTGCCACTGGTAGTCGAGCTTCGCTGCGGGCATCGGGGTGTCCTTCCTCGGCAGCGGTCTCAGGCGAAGGCCGGGGCCAGGGCCCGCTGCAGGGCCGGGTTCATGAAGTCGTCGCTGACGTGGGTGTAGGTGGCCATCGAACTGCTATTTTCGTGGCCAACCTGCTGCTGGATGAACGCCCGGTCCACCCCGTCCTCGGTGAGATGCGTGACGTACGAGTGGCGCAGCGAGTGGGGGACCAACTCCTTGTGGAGCCCGAGAGCGTCCCGGTACGTCTCGAACCGGTCGTTGATCGAACTGGGCTGGAGCCGACCACCCCGCTCGGTAATCCACAACGCCGGCTGATCTGGGAACCCGAAGCGCGGACGGACGTTCTCGACATAGTCCACGACCGACTCGACGGCCCAGTCCATCACAGACAGAACGTTCCTCCGGCGCGGCGCCTGCCCCTCTTCGCCTTGCCGTAGCGGACGTTGAGCGTGCCGAACCTGCCGAACTGCGGCGCCTTCGCATTGCGCCCGAAGTCCACCAGGTCCAGCCGCGAGGACTCCGTGCGCCGCAGACCCCACCCGTAGATGACCTTGAACAAGGTGGCGTCCCGGTACGCGGCCAGCGCCCCCTTGCGGCCGGCCCGGACCGCGCGCTCCACCTGCTCGTCGGCGTAGTCGAAAAAGAGCTGCAGCTCCTCGCGGGTGAAAGGACGGGCCTCCGGGTCGCCCTCGTAGTCCTGCAGATGCGGAAGCGCGTTCCACTCGTGGCAGATCGCCACGGGATACGTACCGAACGCGTCCTCACACGCAGCCGCCCACCCGTACCGCTGGTCAATGAGGAACTCGGTGAACAGCCGCACCGTGCCCTGGTAGTTGCGCACCGACGCAGGGGAAAGATGGTCCTCGCTCGTGAGCGTGGCCGACCACTCGTCCATGTGGGCTGGTGCCCACGCCCACGGATAGTCGTTCACGAACATGAGGAACCGGCGGATGAGCTTCTCGCGGTCGCTGATCGTCTTCGCCCTGAGGTTGCGGGCGAGCTGCTGGTTCCGCCAGCCGCGCACCATGGCGTCGAACATAGCGTCCTCGGGACGCATGTGAACGACCCCCGAGATCAGCTCAAGATGAGCCGCCCCGGCAAGGTCCACGGTTCGCTGCACGACAAAGATCCTCTTCCCGTCTGGCGGGCATATCTTGCATCAGACGGGAATAGGCTTCAAGAGTGGCAGGTCAGACGGCTAGAGCGTAGGCTCCTCGGAGTTTCGACGCGCCGCCCCATGACCTGGCGACCAGGGCGTTCTCACCCGTCTGATGCAACTCCCGAGGGTTCGCATACGAGATCGTGAGGTGCTGAAGGCCCCACGGATAGCGCACCGCATCGTCTCCCCTGACCGTGCGGATGGCCTCACGGACGGCGCGGTGGAGGGCGGCGAGCTGATCGTCCGGATGGAGATCCGCGATCACCCCTGAGTGATATGCCAGAAGAGACCCCACTTGGACCTCGAAGGGCGTGAAGTCCGCGGCGCTTGATGAGTTCGCCGACCAGCTCGTCGCTTTCATGCTGAGGGATGAGAGCCGCATAGCAGTCAGTGATCTGGTCGAGCGTGACATGCAGACAGGGCAGCGGAACGGGGGTGAGCGGGAAGTGCTTCAGAGCGTCGTTCGCGCTGGTGACGAGGTCGATGAGGGCACCATCATGGTCGGATACGGCCAGATATACATGTCGAAGACTGCCGCCACCCGGCACCCGGGGAACGTGGCCATGAGCTGATCCAGTACCAGCCCCGCCGGACGGCCCCTCGCGTGAGCGGACACCACCGACGCGGACCCGGCGGCAGAGCAGCCGTCCGCTCCCGCTCCGAGCCGCGTCGTGGTGCCCACGCACGCGCCGGGCCGCAGATAGGCGGCCAGATGCAGCGTCAGGTCCGGAGCGCGGACGAACTCCTGGAGCGCGGTGGCCGGGTAGGACGTGAGGTGGATCCTCGGCACCCCGTCGGTACCAAGGATCGGGTGGGTGTCGACCTGGGCCGCCCCCCTGCCGTCCGGAGGGCTACAGGGCGTGAACCCATTCGGCCGGTGTCAGCATCCCCATACCCTCCAGCATCCCATCGCCCGAACGCGACGGCGGACGATCCGACGCAACAGCGCCGCCTCCTCAACTGAACCCCGCGCCACTTCAGCGGCGGGTGTATCGCGACGGAGCCCCACCACTCGGCGCGGATGTCAGGTTTCACGGCCAGACCCCAGGCGCATCCGGCCCGGCGTCACAGACGGGGGGTGAGGATGACGAGGCGGCTGCCGGGCAGCGAGGCCGGGTAGAGGGTGTGGCTGACGACCTCGATGGTCTTCCCGCCCAGGGTTGGCAGTCTCATGCGGTGGATGTGGCCGTCGCGGTTCTCGGCGACCTCGGTGGTCGTCTCCCACAGGCGGAGCACGTCGGGGTCCGCGCACACATTCTCGACGAGCCGGGCCAGTACGGCGTTGTCGGGCTGGCCCGCCAGGGCGAACCGCAGCAGCCTGATCGACCGGTCGGCGTGCTCGTGCCAGTCGAGGTACTGGTCGCGGGCTTCCGGGTCGAGCAGGAGCCACGTCAACAGGTTCGGGCCGGGTTTCGTCACCCACGGCCACCAGCTCGCCATGACAGGGTTGCAGGCGAGGACGTTCCAGTAGCGGTCGCACAGGAAGTTGGGTGAGGACTGCCCGTCGATCAGCACCCGCAGGGCCTCGGGGACCCGCGGTCCGGGCGGGGCGGCCGGCAGACCGAAGAAGCCGCCCGCGTTGTGGAGCAGCAGCGCGTGGCGCTCGTCGCGGTCCAGCAGCAGCGTGTCGGCGAGGGCCTCGCACTGGCGTCTGCTGAGCGGGCGCGTGGAGGCGCCGTTCTCCAACTCCCAGTAGAAGCGCACGGAACGGCCGATGGCCCCGGCCGCATCAATCTGGGTGACGGGCTGGCCCCGGCGCTCGCCCGCCGACTGCCGCCACGCGAGCAGCATGCTCCCGGCACTGGCACGCCCCGCCGGACCGCCGCCCGCCGATATACCCCCGGTGCCGCCGCGACCACCGCCGTCGAAGCCCATGCCCCCTCCTTCACTTCCTTCGTCCCCGGCACACGCCGTGCGGGTCCGGCCATGGAAAAGGAGACCGGTATGCGTCACCGGTCCCGCCGTGCTTCCGCCGTAGCGTAGACCATTAAAAACTGATCTGGAATAAGAGCAGACCGCCAATGGACTCGGGGTTCTTAAACTTTGTTGCTTAATGCGGGACTACCGCCTTCGCAGACAAGAAGGGGCCTACGCCGAGGAATCGGACATCCCGGCAGAGTGGAAGTCCGGCATGCATAGGACCGGCAAAAAATTGCCGGTCTCCAATTTCCGGCCCACCTACGCCGGTGCGGCGGAAAGCGGTTGCCCCCCACCTGAATGTGAACCCCCTTGCGGGAGCGGCGAGTTACTCCACGCGCCCCGCGTACGGAGGAGCGCTTACCATCGAATCTACGCGCGTATAGCGCGCCTTGACGTGCTCGGCCGCCGTCGCTTCAATGCTCTGACCAGCAAAGTTCAAAAGCACGCGCGAATGATCACGACGGGAGCGTAGATGAAGATCATCACCAGCGAGCAAGGGAGCGGACGCCGCCCCGCCGCACCGGACACAGCCCGGCATCCCAACCCACCCCAACTTCCCTGTGCTTACTGGGGAGTTCCCCGAAATCTAACTTTGCGCATCACCGCCACGCGCGGTAGCTTCACGTCGCGAAAGCGGCCTGCGAATTACGAAGCGGTCACCACTTTGCAGCGCTGCATTCTTGGCGCGTCCCACCAACGGGCACACAAGCCCTTCCGACTACTTTGCAGCGCTGCATTGTTAACGGGTTCAGAAGCGACGGAACGTACGCCCCCTCGGGTCGGAGCTGCCTCTCCGGCACGCTTCTCAGCTATTTTCCCGCGGGCTTCCCTCCGAGTGCGAGCCTGACGCCTCTGCATTCGCTTTCATTGCCACCCCTCCGAGCGGCCCACCGGATGCCCATTGAGGACATTCGCAGGTCCCGGACGCGAGCACGCCCTCACTGAAGCGTCACGCTCTGCGACTAGTACAGAGTTTGAGACCCAACTCTGGATCTCCGCAGGGGGTCCGTGCCATGTTCGTCGTCGCTCGCCGGGCAGCCCGCCTGACGAAGACCAACAGAAAGGAGCGCACGTTGCGGACCCCGCATAGCCGGGACGGGTAGCCGGCCCGCAGACAGCGACGGCGTCCGGGAGGTGCAACTCTCGGACGCCGAACGCTCACAGGTACTCCCGCCCGTGCAAGGGCCGGAGATTCACCCGCAGCACCGCACCGGCCCTTCACACGGGGCACACCGGTACGGCTTCATCACAGGAGAGTGTTCCATGCCGCCTGCCCTGCGTGAAAGGCCGAACGTCCCGGCCCGCGCGGCAGCCCGCCCCACGTCGCCGATCCCCACCCCGCAGCGGCCGTCGCCGTCCGGCCTGGTCACGGCCGGACGCCGGGGTGACCGATGAGCAGCGACGCCCGTGAGTGGGTGTGGGAGCACAGCTCCAGCCGGGGCAACGCGCGCCTGGTGCTGCTGTCGATCGCCGACCGGGTGCCGGACGAGCAGTGCGTCGCCTGGGCCTCGGTCGCCTCTCTCATGGAGCGGACGAACGCGAGCCGCACCGCGGTGCGCGGCGCGTTGACCAGCCTGGTGGAGAGCGGCGAGCTGGAGTCGCTGGACGCATTGGCCGGTCCGCAGCGCAGCACGGTCTACCGGCTGCCGCGCACCGCCGCACAGCTCGCCAAGGTCGCCGCGGCGACGAAGGACGACCGTAACGCGTTTGTCGAGCCACCGGCCGCATCCGATCCGGTGCCTGAGGTGGACGGGAAGCGGCTGCGGAGGCACGGAATCTGGCCCAGGGACGGGTCGGAATCCAGCCCCCCGCATCAGAATCCGACCGGGTCGGGAGCCGACCCCTCATGTCGGAATACGGCCCCCCGACGGGTCGGATCCCGACCCCAGGAGGGGTCGGAATCCGGCCCCCAGAACCGTAGTGAACCGAAGGTGAACCGTAGGTACAGCAGTAGTAGGGCTGCTGCCGGTCCCATCGCGGCGGCCGAGTGGCAGGGCGGTCCGGACGCCCACACCTGGGCCCGTCGCCAGGGTCACCTCGACCGTCTCGGCGAGGACGGCCTGGCCGCCGCCGACGCGAAGTGGCGGGCGCACCGCGCCGGCTTCCAGCCCCGTGCGGATGCCGCCTGGGCGGCTGACTGGCGGTCCTGGATCGCCCGGGAGCACAGCCCCGCCCCGGGCCAGGGCCGCCCGAACCTCTACGCCCTGTCAGGCAACGGGCCCTCCCCCAACGGCGGGATGACCCGGACCCAGGCCCACACCGCCGCCCTCCTCGCCGCGCTCGACGAGCCGACCGGAACGGAGTAGCCATGGACCGCACCGAGATAGCCGCCCTGCTCGCCTTCATCGGCCGCCTCGACCCGCGCACCATCCGCACTGACAAGGGCGAGGCCCGCGACCAGATCGCCCAGTGGCACGAGCTGCTCGCCGAGGTGCCGATGGCCACCCCGCACGGCTGGGACGCGAGGACCGCCGTACGGCAGCACATCCGGGAATCGCCGTACCCGATCCTGCCCGCGGACATCGGCCGTCCGTGGGAGGACTACCGGCGCGACCGCCTCCAGCGGCACACCGACCCCACCCCGTCGGCGGACCCGGACGACCAAGCCGCCTGGACCGCCGAACTGGCCCGCACACGGCGGGCTGTGGCCACCGGAAGCGCCGAGCCCGCCCGGCACCGGGCCCTCACCAGCGGGCGCGACGGGATCGACCCGGCGCTGGAGGCGCGGCTGCGGGCGATCGGCTCGTGCATACCCCCGGCGGTCCGCACACAGATGGCCCCCTACAGGCCCGCCCGCGCGGCCCGCGAGGCGGCCATCTCCCACGGCCAGCCCGACGCTCTCGGTGTCCGCTGCGAGTGGTGCCACGCCCCCGAGGGACAGCCGTGCCGCAACAGGCGGGTCGGCCCCGACGGCGGATCCAGGGGCAACGCCCCCCGCACCAAGCCTCATCCCTCCCGCTTCGACCTCGCCGCCGCCCGCCACACCCAGCAGCCTTCGACGGCCTGAAGGGCCGGTCCGGCGCAGCGCCGTCGGACACGGTCCTCCCGGCCCCACCGCGTACCGCAGCACACCGGAGATGACGTTGCGTCACATCACCACCCACACCACACCGGCCACGGGCCTGCGTTCCATCGCCGACACCAGCTGGCACGTACACGGCGCCTGCTACGGCATGGACCCCGACGAGGCGGACGAGCTGTTCTTCCCCGCGCCACGCGACCACTGGGCCACCGCCGAGGCCAAGGAACTGTGCGCCCTGTGCCCGGTCCGGCGCGACTGCCTCAACTACGCCCTGGAGAACGGGCTGAAGGAAGGCACCTGGGGCGGGCTGACCGAGGCCGAGCGGCGCCCCTGGGAGAACGGGCTGCCCCAGCGCATGGACTACAGCCGGGTAATCGCCTTCTTCAACGGACGCGACGTGCATCTCACCAGCGGCGAACGCGAGGTCGTCGTCGACCACGCCTACGTACGCGGCTGGCGCCCCTCCCGCCTCGCCACAGCCCTGCAGATCAGCCCCCGCCACGCCCGTGACCTACTGCGTCAGGTCGCCAACAAGGTCTTCGACCGCGACCTGACCCTCGGCGTGCCACCGAACCCCTACAAGAACAAAAAGAAGAAACCGCCCCCGGAAACCGACCCGCCCCCGCCCAACAGACCAGGAAGACCCGGCACGAAGCAGCCGCAGTCCCGTCCGGCAGCACCGGACACGGCGAAAGCCCCTCTCGGAAAGGCAGCATGAGCAACCTCCTGTCCCCCGGTTCGATCACCGACCTCCCCGTTCTCCTCGCGGCCGGGATCACGGTCACCGGTGTGCTTGCCCTCGCCCTGGCAGGGTGGACGAGCCGGCGGCGTGCCGCACGAGAGCCGCGCCGGGCGGGCAGCCCGGCGGTGAAGGTCGCGGCGCTCGCCGCGGTCGGCTGCACCGCCTACAGCGCCGACACCAGCTGGCGGTTCGCCGCCGACTACCTCGACATGGCCGGCACCGTGGAGCGGGCCATGATGTTCGGCGCCGCGGAACTGGCCCTGTTCGCCACCGCCCTGATGGCCCGCCAGAACCTCTCCACCCAAGGTGCACCGGGGCTGCCCGGCACCCTGGTCTGGGTCATCACCGGCGTGCAGATCATCCCCGCGTACGCCGAGTCCGGCCCGGTCGGCGGCACGGTGCGGGCCTTCGTCGGCCCCGTCATGGCCGCCATGCTCTGGCACCTGGCCATGGGCATCGAACTGCGCCTCCACAAGCCGGACGCCACCTCCACCGGCCTGCTCGCCACCCTCGGCCGCGAAGCACGCGAGCGCCTTCTCTCACGCCTGGGCATCGCCGCCCGCGACCGCGACGCCGCGCAGATCACCCGCGACCGCGCCACCGCACGCGCCGTCACCCTCGCCACCCGCCTCGCCGAACACACCCCCGTCCAGCGGCAACGGTGGCGCGGGAGGAGACTCGCACACCGCCTGTCCAAAGCCGTAGGACGAGCTTCAGTCGGCACCGACCCGACGCAGCGCATGCAGCTCCTCGACCAGCTCGCCGCCCGACGCCACGCACACACCCTCGCCACCGTCCCCCTCCCCTCCCCCTGGTCCCCACACCACGACAGCGGGTATGCCGGCACGGTCCCCTCACCAGAGGGCAGGAACGGCACGGTCCCCGACGACGGTCCCCGCACAGACGCCGAACCCGCCGGGGACCGAGAGGGGACCGAAGGGGGACCGGTCCCCGAAGACGCTCACCACAAGGCGGGGACCGACGTGGGGACCGGAAGGGGACCGGTCCCCGAAAGCCGACACCAGGACGCGGGGACCGAAGCCGTCGAGCCGGGGACCGAGACGGGGACCGTTGCCGTCGAACCGGAGCCAGACGGGAGGCCCAACAGCTCATCGGGGACCGAGCGTTCCGCAGGTGAAATGCCTGCTCACAGCCCCCAACCGCACCGGGGACCGAGCGGGGCCGACACGGGGACCGAACCCACCGGAGACCGGGGACGCATGGTCGCTCCCCGGCGGAAGCCGACACCGAAGACCAAAGGAAGGGGCAAGCGAGGGGGCCGGTCCCGCCGCGCGCAGGAGCAGCGTACCTCGCGCGCCGTGGAGCAGTCGGTGGACCGGCTCGTCCAGCAGGTCAGCCCTCACGTCCCCGCTCTCCTCGAACGGGACGGCAACGAGACCGTCACCCGCGTTCAGCTGCGGGAGATCCTGCGGCGCGAGGACCTCAAAGGCGGCCGGAACGACCGGCTGAGCCTCGTCCTGCAGCAACTGCGGGCCAAGGACACCACTACGACAGCAAGGAGCAACGTCCGATGAAGACCTGCCACCGGTTCGCGGCCGTCCGCAAGGAGTACGAGCGGGACATCAGCTACCTGACCGCCCACTCCGTACGGCACAAGGGCAGGCCGTCGGGGAAAGCCAGCGCGAAGAACGCGATCGCGGCGAAGCAGCGGATGGCCAGGGCTCTGAGCCGGCACCTCAGCCGCTGCCCCGAATGCGGCTGACCGGCCAAGCAGCAGCTCAAAGCCCCCTGTTCCGTTACCACGCCCCCGCAACGAAGGAGATCGCCATGGCGCATGCGGCCGTCCCAGGCCAGTTCGAGGACCACCTGGTCTGGGCATTCCTGCACACCTTCCTCAAGTTCGGGCTCATCCACTCAGCTGTCGACGGGCCCAACGGACAGTGGTTCGTCCAGATGGGCGCCGGCGGGCGGATCCATCACCTCACCGATACGGAAGATGCCAGAGGCTTCGTCCTCCACATCCTGGAGACCGTTCACGAAGTGCAAGGGGGCGGACTGTGACGAACCCGAACCCCTCCACCCCGGAACATGGCGCCGGGCCCAACTCAGCTTCAGGCGGAGCAAGATGGAGGTTCGGACACTCCCCTGAGGGGGGAGTGTCCGAACCAGGGCCCGCCCCGGGGGTGGCGGGCACCGTCCGGCGCCAGGGGGCGCTGGACGGGAAGGCTGCGACCGGGGGCGGATCGCAGCCGGGCACGACCCCTCGCAGGGGCCGGGCCAGGGGGAAGTCGCGTCCGCGCGACAAGAAGCAGCGGCCCGCGTGCAGCGTCCGTCTCAACACCGCTGAGCGTGCCCTCATGCAGGCGGGTGCGGACCGGGCCGGTATGAGCCTGGCCGGTTTCCTCGCCTACTCCGGGATGGCCATGGCCCGCGACCAGTCCCGTACCGCGGCTGCCATCGCGACCGAACGCGACGTGCTGACCGAGCTGTTCGCCATGCGCCGCCAGCTCGGCTGGGCCGGCAGCAACCTCAACCAGGCCGCGAAAGCCCTCAACTCCGGCGGCGACGTGCCCCACCTGGCGGAGGTGATCGCCGATGTCCAGCGCGCGGCCAACGCGGTCAAGACCGCCGCCGACCGGGTCGCCAACCGCGAAGCAGGCCGGGCGAGTTGATACCGCAGATCCACAAACAGGGCAGCAACACCCTCGGTCTGCTGAACTACCTCTACGGCAAGGGCACCCACGAGGTACATGTCGACCCGCACCTCGTCGCGTCCTTCGACCACATGGCCCCCGACCCCGGCCGCGACCCGAACGCGACGAAGCAGGATCTCCAGCAACTCCTCGACCAGCCCCTGCACCTCCTCGACCCCGATCAGCGGCCCGAGAAGCACGTATGGCACTGCTCCGTGCGCGCCGCCCCCGACGACCCGGTCCTGACCGACGAACAGTGGGGTGACATCGCCCGGCGGATCGTGGCCGCGACCGGTATCGACCCCGGCGACGGCGCCGGCTGCCGCTGGGCAGCCGTCCGCCACGCGGAGGACCACATCCACATCATCGCCACCCTCGTCCGCGAAGACGGCCGCCGCCCCGACCACCACCGCTCCGGCAAACGCGCCCAGGCCGAAGCCCGCCTCATCGAGACCGACTACGACCTGCACCGCGTCAACCCCGGCGACGGCACCGCCGCGAAACGGCCCACCAGTGCCGAACGGCACAAAGCCGAACGCCACGGCCGGACCACCACCCCACGCGAACAACTGCGCGAGACGGTCCGCCGCGCGATGGCCGGCGCCACCAGCGAGAGCGAGTTCTTCGGCCGGCTTACCGCCTCCGGGTTGGTGGTCCGTCAGCGCCTTGCGCCTTCGGGTGATCTGCTCGGATACAAGGTCGCGCTGCCGGACGACCTCAACAAGGACGGGCATCCGGTGTTCTATCCCGGCTCCAAACTCGCCCCGGACCTGTCCCTCCCCCGCATCCGGGAACGCTGGTCGGCCGGCCAACCCGACCAGGGAGCCCCCTTGCGCACGAGTGCGGACGGTCCGTCGGCCGCCCGACGGCGAACCGCATCGGCTGCCTGGAGCGCGATCATGCTCATCGAGGACGGTGATGACGGCGCCGCCGCCGCGGTCATCGCGGCAGCCGGTGAGGTCCTGGACGCCCTCGCCACCACCTCCGCCGACCACACCGGCCGTGAACTGCGCGACGCCGCCTCCGCGTTCGAACGTGCCTCCCGCTCACACATCCGCGCCGCGCGCGGCCACGACCGCGCCCTGCGGCAGGCCGCCCGCGACCTCATGCACAGCGGGCCAGCCCTCGGGCAGGGGGAAGACGGCGCGACCACCGCGATGGCCATCGACATGCTGTTCTTCCTGGTCACCACCGCCGTTCACTGGCACGCGAAACACCACCACACCCAACAGGCCGCCGCCGCCCGGCATACCGTTCAACACCTGCGTGCCGCCTACCAGACCGCCGCCGCTCAACCTCTCGCCTCCCTCCACCAGCAGGGCCGGCGCCTGAGCCGCCCCCTGCGACAGCGGCAGACCGCGCTGCTGCGCGAAGCGGTGCCGGAGCTGGCGGAACACATTCTGGCCGAACAGGGCTGGCGCGTCCTCGCCGTGACCCTCGCGGAAACCGAAGCTGCGGGCCACAACCCCGTCACACTTCTCGCCGACGCCGCCGCACGCCGCGAACTCGACACCGCCCAGTCCATCAGCGAGACCCTCGCCTGGCGACTGCGCCGCACCGCCGACCTGCCCGCCGACACCAGCGAAACGGCAAACGACAAACAGACCACAGCGCCCGTGCCCCGAACGGCGCCCCCAGAACAGTCCGGGCCCCGGCACGGCCGGAGATGAGTGTGCACTTTGTGAATTGAAACCGGCTCAGCGTCCAGGGCACGATGATGACGCGTACAGGACGAGACGAGGGAGACCAGGTTGTTCAACCGGATAGGCCGCCGCCGCGCGGAGCGGGAGTTCGCCGAAATACGCCGCCAGCACGCGGAGTTCCTCGCGCGGGTGGCCGACGAGCCACTGAACCCCGCACAGCCGGCCGACCCGCTGGCGCCGCCCGCCGAGCCGGGGGCCGTGGTGGACGACTTCCTCCCGCCGGAGCTGCGCGTCCCGAGCCACGACCAGGTCGACGGCCGGGCGATGCCCTGGGCGTGGCCGGTCGTCCTCGACGGCGAGATGGTGGCCTGTGCCGTGTGCGGCGCGTACCGGGACTGGCTCGTCCTCTCCACCCGCGACCAGATCTGGCTGCGCTGCCGGGCAAGCCATCAGCAGCACGAGACACGTCTGGACACCGCCTGGTACAACCGGCATGCTGGCCCGGCGGACGCGATGCATGCGACGTTCGAGGAATGCCTGCGCCATCTCGGCCACTGACCACCTCTCCTACGACCAACAGGGCCCATGGGCCGGACTGACCGCCCGTCACCTAGCACCAAGGGGTCAGTTTTCTCATGCGCGTTCGCGTCTCCATCAGCACCGTCCTCGGCGTCACCGCCGCCCTCACCCTGACCGCGTGCTCGCCCAGCGGCACCGAGTCCCGGCCGGCCGCAGGCTCCTCCGCCAGCACCGACAGCCCGGCCGACAACGACCGCGACGACGCTGTGTTGTCGTCTCCCGAGCTGGTGTCGCGCCTGCTCGGCGAGAGCGACCTCGGTACCGGATACACCCGTAAGCCCGAACAGCCCTCCGGGAACGACGACGTCACCGTTCTCGGCTGCCCCGCGCTGGATGAGCTGGGTGCCGACGCGGCCACCGGGTCCGGCGGCGGGCTGGGCTTCCCCCGCCGTGCGAAGGCCGCTTTCACCTACACCGGCAACGGCGAGGTGACCGAGGAGTTGTACAGCGACACCGGTAGCAAGCTGTCCGACGCCACCGGCCGGATCCTCGACGCCATGACCGGCTGCCCCGCCTACCAGGTCCTCGCCGGCAGCACCCCGATCGACATCACCACACAGGAGGTGCCCGCTCCTCGGCTCGGGGACGAGCGGTGGAGCCACCTGCTGACCTTCTCCTCCGAAGGAGCGGACATGGTGGTGAAGCAGACCGCGATCCGGGACGGCAGCGTGCTGCTGATCGTCTCCGGCTCCCCCGCTCTCGTCAACCGGCATCTCGACACGGCGCTCGCCAAGGCCACAGCCATCGGCTGACACCCGCCGAACACGCCCTGCTCCTCGACCTGCCAGGGTCGACGGGCAGCGCTGCGTTCCGCGCCGGAACGCCGCATCTGGAGAGCGCGAGAAGCCCGGCGCCCCTCGCGGGTGCCGGGCTTCGTACGTCGAACGAAACAGGCTCCGGGGGCTGTTCACCCGGCCGGGGCACGCAGGAGCCGGTCCCGTGTGCTCTCGGGCCCCACCCGGCGCAGGACCGGTGCGGTGGAGCTGAGGGATGCGGCGAATGGCGCGACGAGATCGTGCGGCACGCCGGCGGAGAACGACGCCGCCCACAAGTACGGTGCGCCGAGAGCGGGTTCGGACCACGCCTGCCACCCCTCGCGTCCCGCCTCGTCCGGCGCGACGGTCAGCGTCCGGGGGTCGCCGTCCTGGATGAGGGGCGGCACCCCGCCGAGGCTGAGGCGGGTGGTGAACGTCGGGTCCGTCGCCCTGGCATCGAGTTGGTCGATGTCGCGGAGCCAGCCGTGCGCGGTGACCGCGTCGAGGACCAGCTCGGGGCCGCCGAGCGACACGGCGGGCCGGTTGTGGGCGTCGAGTGCGTGGAGGAAGTCGCCGAGGACCTCGCCGGGGATCTCGGGGGTGAAGTAGGCCGACCACGCGGCGAGCGGACTGCCCGCGTCCGTACGGGCGGAGACCTGCCAGGCGACCGGCAGCTCCCCCAGCAGGAACGGCTCGTCGGCCAGGACCCACTGGGCCCAGCGCAACGTGTCAGGGCTGATGTGCAGGACGGTGCTGCGCAGGACCTGCCGGTCCTCCGA
The DNA here is from genome assembly GCF_042716895.1 of Streptomyces sp. NPDC058653. NCBI lineage: Bacteria > Bacillati > Actinomycetota > Actinomycetes > Kitasatosporales > Streptomycetaceae > Streptomyces > Streptomyces sp. NPDC058653. The sequence goes on from NZ_JBHXRM010000049.1 coordinate 48,584, forward strand.
CGCCTCGTCCGGCTCCTGCCTGCCACGGACAATCGTCAGGCTCGTCCAGCCGAGGCCGGTGAGCGTGTCGGCCACCGCGTCGTAGAGCCGGCCGTCGTCACCGGCCAGATGCCGGGGACCCACCCAGTACGCGGCCGGCGCACCGCCCGGCGGTACCGGGCCGAGCGGGAAGTTCGGGTTCAACAACACCTCCATGAGATCGGACGGGCACTAGTGCCCATCGGTACGGCGCGCGGTGCGGCGAGCCCGTCGCGGGGGCGCCTGGACGGGCCCCTGCCAAGTCAGGGCAACAGCGGCATCGGACGGCAGGGGCCCGAGCTGACTGCTCGGATCCGGGCCCTCGGCCAGATAGACGACCGGCTGTCCTCTCCCATCGTCGGCCTGGACCACTTGGGTGAGGCGGTGCGCCATCGGGAAAAACGGGTTCATCGCCAGACGCACCAGCGTGCCCCGGTCGCAGGTGGACAGCAGATCGATGAGATCGCCGACGGTCATCTCCGGCTGAGCTTCCATGAGCATTTCTCCTCGTGGCGAAAGGGGGACGGGGTCGGCCGGATGTGCCCAGCAGATCGCCCAGAGGGCTGATGGCATCGGGCGCGGGTCTGGACAGGTCACGGCGCATCCAGAGCTGCATAAGGGCCGGCACCGAGAGAAAATCTCTCTGACCTGGGGTTTCCGGAGAAGGTCGTCTACGTTGACATGCCGTCACGACCGTTGGCCAGTCTTTGCGGGATCTCTCCTGTCTGCCTCCGGCGAACTGCTGTCCCTTGTCATCCAATCGAGTCGCTTGACAGCGAACTCACGAAGTGGCGCTCCCGAAGTCCCCAGGCGGTAAGGGGAAACGGGTGGCCGATCGCGGGCCTGTGGGTGCATGCTGGTCTGTTTCCCACGGTGAGGAGGATTGGATAGAGATCCGGTCGCTTGACGATTTGCGCACTGCGGACGGTCTGTCGCTGGCGTTCAACCCGTATGGGCTCGGCAGCCGCATGACGGCCGAGGATGCCGCGGAGTTCCAGCAGCGGCAGATCGCTGACTGCGACTTGGGGAAGGGTGTCGCGGCAGGAACACGTGACTCGTTTGAGCGGCTGCGTACCGTCTTCGCCTATGGCGTGTTCTGCTACGACGTGTACACCTTGGTCGGAGATCAGGCGCTCCTCATCTACGAGCAGGCGTTGCGTGACCGCTTTATGGAATGGTGCGCCGGCACCATCACCTTCCGAATCCCCTTGGCTCCGGACGCCTCTTTCACCGTCACGTCGTACGACGATGTCCAGAAGCACGCGCTGGGGATGAGGCAACAACGCGGAAAGCTGCTCGTCGCCACGAACGTCGTGGAGTTCAACGGCATGCTGCACGGCCTTCGCGGGTGGGCGCGTGCGGCAGGTCTGCTCAGCGGGCGGCGCAGTCGTGTGGTCGAAGATGCGCTGGCGAAGTTGCGCAACCATGTCGCCCATCCCTCTGGCCATCATGTTGACACGCCAGTCGAGGCGGCACGGACGGTGAGGGATCTGGCGGAGCTGATCAACCAGTTGTGGGGGCAGGCCACTCCCGGAGGGCGCCTGTATCCGGCGCCTCTGCGCCGGGAGATCGCCGTGCTGAGCTGGAATGGCGGCGTGCGGGTGCGAATGGAGCCTGCCGAAGCACTCGTCGACCGCGCCGCCGGGGAGGAGCAGAAGGAGGACGAGTATCAGCACGTCGTGGTGCGGGCCATCCCCTTCATCCCAGACAGCCGTTGGAACGACGACCACTGGGCGGAATTCGACACCCGCTACGAGACCACGCGGTTCCCGATAGATTACCTGTGGGGCCCAGGTACCCGCGAGGAGGCCCGGGCGTGGCTGGAGCACGAGCAACCCGAGGGAGACTGCGTCGACTTCACCAACCGGGTGTTCCTCGTCCAGGACCACGGACGCCTGCTGCCACCGATGCGGCCAGTGGTAGCGGCCGGGCTGCCCGACCATGAACACATCGGGGTCTGGTATGCCGTGCGGGCCGACTTCCCTGACGACGCCTTCGCACACGTCCGGGGCACCGGGGATCGCAGCGCCGGCCACGTCCGCCGTCCCGGAGACTGTCGTGTCTGTTCGGTTGAAGTCCTTGGCTCGGGTTCCTATGAGGAAGCCCTGCGCGCCACGGCAGCCGTGCTCGGGCCGATCCAGGCGCTACAGCTGCCTTCCGTCCGGCTTCCCATGTCGATGTTCTGGCCCGACCGCGAGTGAGCAGTGCACTCAGAGGAGTCGGGTGGCGGGCCAGCAATGGGCGTTTACTCGGCTCCACCCAACTCGGGACAGCACAAGGGCCCCCTTCAGACCTGGAGCGATTCAGTCGGGGATACCCCGTACGAGCCGGACGAGCATTGACATTCGGTCCCGCCGGCACACCGACGAGCACGAGCGGTGGCTGGCTGGACGAGATCCTGCTGTCGCGACCATCCCTCCAGCCCAGCCGCGCACTAGGCGGCGTTGGCATCAGGGGACTGCGGTGACGCGGAGTGCCGGGCTAGAGCCTCCACGCCGCGGTCATCCAATCCAGTCGTCGCAGTTCAGAACTCCGTCGTCGACTAACTGTCCCGGCCTTTCTTCTATCGATCTTGGAAAAGCACGGCCAGAGAGCCGGAGTCGTGAAATCTCAGCACTACTCTGTAGCCCTGCGTTTCGTTCGACCGCGATGGAGAGGACTCAAGGCGACACGATGAAGCTGGCGGTACTGATCGACGCCGACAACGCTCAACCGGGGGCTGTCGAGGAATTGTTGGCGGAGGTTGCCAAGTACGGAACCGCGCACGTCAAACGCGCCTACGGCGACTGGACCGGTACACGGCTCAGAGGCTGGAAGGATCATCTGCTGGCCCAGTCCATCCAGCCGATCCAGCAGTTCGCTTACACCAGTGGTAAGAACGCCACCGACTCCGCGATGGTCATCGACGCGATGGACCTTCTATACTCGGGGCGCTTCGATGGGTTCTGCATCGTCTCCAGCGACAGCGACTTCACTCGCCTCGCCGCCCGCATCCGGGAGTCCGGCCTGACCGTCTACGGATTCGGCGAACGCAAGACCCCCAAACCCTTCGTCGCGGCGTGCGACAAGTTCATCTACGTCGAGAACCTCAAGAGCGCCGCCATCCAGACGGAGGCCAAACCGAGTGCGCGCGCCTCGGCAGCCACGCTGAAGGGTGACACCACGCTGGTCAACCTGCTTCGCCACGCCGTGGAGGCAGCATCAGACGACGACGGCTGGGCTCACCTCGCAAGCGTGGGCAACATCATCACGAAGCAGCGTTCCGATTTCGACTCCCGCACGTATGGGTACGTCAAGCTGAGCGACCTCCTCACCGCTACCGGCCTGTTCGAGATGGAACGCCGTACGCCCGGCGCAGGCAAGGCATCCGTTATGTACGCCCGCGACAGGCGGCGCCACAACGGCGGCACTCTCAAGCAGACGATGCCGCAAGGCTGATCTCCCGCTTGGCCGTGAACCCGGAAGCGCGGGATGGGTACCGAAGCTGTGCAGCCGAAGCAGCTGAGGGCAGGCAGAAGTCCGTGGTCGGGCCGTGCACCACGCGCGCATCACGCGGACCGGCTCCCGGCCGTCTCGCCTAAGACACCCCACGCGCCGGGTGGGGGCCCGATGGGGAAGCCGGATGACGTGCTGTCGTCCGGCACCTGAGGCATGGGGCCTGTCTGCCCCGTGCAGTTGTAGCCACCGCCCCCGCACGTCCTTCCGCGATAGCGTGAGAACGTGTGGGACCCGTCCTGAAGCACGGCTTGGGGGATCAGAGAATGCCGCTCAGTACGGAAGATCCGGAGTCGATCGGCGGTTACCAGCTGGAAGACCGACTTGGATCAGGCGGTATGGGTATCGTTTACCAGGGCCGGTCGGGCTCGGGCCGCAAGGTTGCAGTAAAGGTGGTGTACCAGCAGTTCGCTGACGACGTCGAGTTCCGGGCCCGGTTCCGCCGGGAGGTCACTGCTGCGCGCCGGATAAGTGTAGCTTTCACGGCGGCAGTTGTCGATGCCGACCAGGGTGCCGCACACCCGCGGATGGCAACCTCGTACATTCCTGGCCCCACACTTGCGCAACGGGTCGCCGAAGATGGCCCGCTGGACAGTGCGGAGTTGGGGAAGCTTGCGGTCGGGCTGTCCGAAGCGCTCCGGGATATCCACCGTGTGGGGGTGGCGCACCGTGATCTGAAGCCATCGAACGTCATCCTGTCCGAAGATGGTCCCCGCGTCATCGACTTCGGAATCTCCCGCGCGTCCGACGAACAGCACCTGACGGCGACAGGTCAGGTCATGGGCACTCCGCCGTTCATGTCACCGGAGCAGTTCGTGTGCCAAAGGATGTCGGGCCTGAGACCGATGTCTTTTCCTTGGCCTGTGTCCTGGTGTATGCGGCATCCGGGCATAGCCCGTTCGAAGCGGAGAAGGCTTACATGACGGCGTACCGCGTAGTCCATGATCCGCCCAGGCTGGGTGACCTGCCTGAGGTGCTGCGAGGCATCGTTACGGACTGTCTGGAGAAGGACCCGTCGAAGCGACTGGCTCTGGATGAACTGCTGGAGCGTTTACGGGAGCTCTCAAGTGGAGTACGTACGGGTTCGTCGGTCCTCAGTGAGGGGCGATGGGCCCATGTCAGCAGGTCAGGTTTCGGTGTTCGAGCGCTCCCTCAGCCATGTGGGATTTCTGCAATCACTGGCAGATTTTGCGAGTGGCGCTCGTAATCTGCGTGTTCGTAAAGGATTTCGAAACTCGTCGCCTCGCGCTGGTCTCCGGGGAGAGCGAGGTCGGCGCTTCTGGCGCGCCCGAGAGTCTCGCCGACGTCGTGACTCTTCACCGGGGCCGCAGCGCTGCCGCCGGTGCCCGGGACGAGCGGGGGTACTTCTTCGACACCTTGGCCGAGTATCAGTGGGCGAGGGACGCGGCCGGGCTGATGCCGAGCAGCATTGATCAACTGGTCAAGCCGGTGATCGAGGTCTGCGAGTTCTACGACTTGGTGCCGTGGAGGCTCGTCTCCAGGGACCTGGACAGGTACTTCGCCGGTCCGGGGAAGCGGGCGCGGTCCACGGTCCGGGCGAAGATCAGCAACATCGACCGGTACTTCGCGTTCCTGGAGCAGCGGTACGCCGGGGAGATCGCCCGGCTGTTCGGCGCGGTGGTGGAGTCGCCGGTCGACCCGTTCAACCGGCCCCGGCACCGCGGGGACTTCGGGCTGCGGGTTCCGCCGTCGCAGCGGGCGGTGAAGGTGTTCTTCGCCCGGTGGCGGGATGCGTTGTCGCTCGCGCGGAAGGTGGCGGTGGCCTGCCGGGACTACGTCATGTCGAAGATGGCGTACGTGTCCGGGGTCCGGGCGGCGGAGCTGTGCGGGGTGAGGCTGACGGACGTGCACTGGGAGGCCGGGCAGTGGGGGCGGTTCCTGGTGCACGGCAAAGGGGCGCGCGGTTCGGGTCCCCGGCAGCGCGAGGCGTTCATGTTCGAGGAGGGCCGCGCGCTGCTGTGGTGGTACGTCGAGGAGGTGCGCGGGATGTTCGGGGACGACCCGGAGCACCCGGCAGAGGTGCTGTTCCCGTCCGAGCGGCTGCCGGGGCCGGTGGCCGCGCTGAACATGCCGGTCGCGCCGGCGATGGTGCCCGCGACGTTCCGGCGGGCGCTGAAGACGACGTCGCGGCTGTATCTGCCGGGCCCCGTCCCGGAGTTGTTCCCGCATCTGCTGCGTCACGCGTGCGCGACGCACAACTTCGAGCGGGGGATGTCGCTGTGGGAGGTCCAGCGGCTGCTGGGGCATCAGTGGACCACGACGACGGTCCGGTACCTGGCCACGACGCAGGCCGATCCGGAGAGCGCGCACCGGGCGCGGTCGGCGGCGGAGCGGGCGGGGCAGCGTCTGATCGGTGACAAGGGGAGTCTGCGGTGAAGTGGAATCTTGGCTGGGCGGCGGCACGGCAGGACATCTGGCGGCCGACGGATCTGCTGGCCGCCTTCGAGAAGGTCGGGTTCACCCCGTCGCTGAGCAAGGTGGCCGCGCTGTGGGGCGGTACGCCGGTGACGGTCCGGCTCGATGATCTCGACAAGATCTGTCAGGCCCTGGACTGCACGGTCGCCGATCTGCTGGAGGCGGAGACCATGGCGGCGACCGGCACGCTGACACAGGAACCGGAGGCGCGGGCGGTTGGCGACGACCGGGGGCCGGTGCGGCCGGTCGCGCGCCGCGGGGGGGGGCCGCGCCGTCTGAGGCCGCCGAATTGACGGGCTGGGAGCCAGGCGTGGTCATGCACCCGCGGCAGTGCGCCGCCTGCATGATGTGGGGTCTGTTCCCTTTCGCCCGTGACGGCATGTGCGCCGGGTGCGTCTCCTGGGCCGACCGGACGGCGGCGGGTCTCTGTGTGCGGTGCCGCGCCGTGCGGCACGTGGACGGTGACGGGCTGTGCCGGGCGTGCGTGTTCGCCGTCCGGGTGGAGGTGGGCGCGGGATGGGAGGCCCGTTTCCCGGCCGCGACCCAACTGCTTCTGGGTGTGGAGGGGTTGGGGCGGCAGGGGTACGACCGGTTGCCGCGCCGCTCGCGCGGCGACGCGCCGCCCGCGCTCTCCCCGCCCGTTGAAGCCGAGGAACGAGACGACCCCCGGATCTGCCCGCCTGCTGTCCGCGGCCAGCTGGTGCTGTTTCCCGTGACGCGGCGCCTGAGCCGCGCGGACGCCCGGCGGATCGACGCCCGGCACTGGCCCGAGGAAAGCGAGCTGGCCCGGCACGCCGCGGTGATAGCCACGGCGTCGGGCGTCGGCAGGTCGTGGGAGCATATGGTGATGCGGAAGGTACGGTGCGCGCTCGCCCTGCGGGACACCAAGGGAACGGACCTGGTCGCCGAAGAACTGCTGGACCAGATCCGCCTGCCGCTCACGCAGACGGCGCGGGAGGTCCTTGACCGCGCGGGACTGCTCCTTCCCCGCGTCGCGCCGCCGGTCGTCGCCCGGAAGGTCGTCGCGCGGCCTGTCGGCGGGTGTCGGCACTGCGGGAGCTGGGGGATCACGAAGAGCCTGTGCCACGGGTGTTCCTCCTGGAAGGGCAATCCCGGCCGCCACCAAGAAGGAACGTGCGGACGGTGCCGACGGGGTTCGCTGCCCGTCCACGCGCGGGAAGACTTGTGCCGGGGCTGCCTGGGATACGTCCGTGAACTGCGGCTAGACAACGAAGGGTCGTTCACTCAGCTCACGTTCGCCGGCCCTCTGGCCCACCGACTCTCCCGGCAGACCGGTGTGCTGGGGTACGCCCAAGTTAAGTCGTCACTGTCCGTGCGGGTGAGGAACCGCGCGCGCATGCCCACACCCGGTCGGCCGCGCAAGGTCTCCGTGCATCTGGTCGACCCGGCGCAACTGCCCCTGTTCTCCCTGCGCCGGGACTGGCGCCTGCTCGGGGAACTGCCCGCGGAGGAACTTCCCGCCCTGACAGAGCAGGGCCGAGCGCTGGTCGAGATGCTCGCGGCGACCTTCTCGCAGCCGGTCAGCCCTCGGCGCTACGCCCCGCGCGGCGCCGTCGTCGTGCTGCGCACGCTGCTTGCCTGGCTGGGTGCGAGCGCGCCCGTCCGCGAGAGCGACGTCCGGGATCTGAGCAGAGTCCTCATGCGCGGCAACACTTCGACTCCCCGCCTGCTGGCCTTCCTCACCGAACACGGCCTGCTGGGAGACGTTGGCGAGAGCGCTGCGGAACAGGGCGCGGACCTTCCCCGTACGGGCAGCCCGAGCGTGCTCCTCCTGCACGAGGAACGCCGCAGGTGCCATCAGGTCCGGGCGCTGGAGGAGAGAATCGCCTTGCTACCCGAGCCGATGGCCGGACAGATCCACGCCTGGGTGAGCGTCATGCGCGGCGAGGGCCGCTTCCCCCACCTGTCGGCTGGATACGAACGGATCCACCGGTACCTGTACATCCTGTGGCCCGTCCTGACCGACTGGGCGAACGCTGGCCTGGACCTGCGGCAGATCACCAACGACCTGGCTCGTGCCGCACTCGCGGCCCGGCAGGGTCACCAAGCCCGCGGCATCCACAACGCCCTGCGCAGCGTCTTCCGCGCGCTCAAGCAACAGCGCATCGTCTTCACCAACCCCATGACCGGCCTGTCTTTGACCACACCCGTCCGCCTGCCGGCCCAGCTGCCGAGCGACCGGCTGCACGGAGCCCTGGAACGTCTGGCTACACCTTCCGCACGGCTCATCGTCGCCCAGGTCGCCATCCACGGCCTGATAGCCGTCGACGTGGCCCGCCTGCAACTGGACGATGCCGACCTCGCGCACCACACACTGGCCGTGCGCCGCCGCGACGGCATCCACACCGCTCACCATCCGGCGGGCCCGCGCCTGAGCTACACCGGCTTGCGAGCCCCCTTCGAGCGGATCGGACTCAAGCCGCGCGAGGTGTGGGCCGACCGCGTACTCGACGAAGCCCGCCAAACAGCCGACCCCGTCCATCTCGTCCGCCTGTTCGGACTCCACCCGCACACCGCCGTGAAGTATGTCCACGCCGCCCACCCCGACAAGGCCCTGCCCCGGATCCGCTGAGCAGGCCAAGCATCAGGCCGGAGCCTCCCACGTCGAGATGAGCGGGCGCCTCAAGACCGAGCGCGGTGAACACCTTCCGGTGCGGCTTCCATCCAGAGCCGACGACCTGACCAGCCTTCACGCCTTCGTCAGCGGCCTCGAACGGGACCTCGCGGCCGTCACCGCCGGCCCAACGCTGCCCTGGAGCTCCAGCGTCGTCGAAGGCCACGTCAACCGGATCAAAATGATCAAGCGCCAGATGTATGGCCGGGCCGGTTTCAACCTGCTGCGGAAGGTGATGTTGACGTGGCCGATTGTCCCGGTGCCCGGCCGCCCGGCCGCAGCCCTGCCCGCCGGGCCCGGCGAAGGTGCTCCAGTAGAAGATGGGTGGGTTCGGGTGATCGTGTTCCTGAGGGCCGGCCAGCTGATGCTCCGGTCCGGGCATGGCTCCGTCCTCACCCCCGCCTTTCCCGGCCTCGCTGCAGCCCCCGGGCGCATGAACGGGGAAGGGGTCAGTGGTCGGTGAGGAGACCGGTGCGGAGTGTGGCCAGGGCGCGGGCGAGGAGGCGGGAGACATGCATCTGGGACACGCCGAGTTCGGCACCGATCTGGGACTGGGTCATCTCCTGGCCGAACCGCATCTCGATGATCCGTTTCTCCCGCTCGTCCAAACGGCCGAGGAGCGGGGCGAGGGAGTAGAGATCCTCCATCAGTTCCATCGCGGGATCGCGTTCGCCGAGGGCGTGGGCGTAGGTGATGTCGCCGCTGGCCTGTCCGTCGTCACCGGCAGGGGTGTCGAGGGACCCGGCGGTGTAGCCGGCAACGGCCACCAGGCCCTCGGTGGCCTCCTCCTCGGAGATGTTCAGGTGGCCGGCGAGTTCCCGGGTCGTGGGGTTCCTGCCGAGACGGCTCGCCAGCTCCTCACGGGCCCGGGTGATGTCACCGCTCAACTCCTGCAACCGGCGCGGTACATGCACGGCCCATGTCGTGTCGCGGAAGAACCGCTTGATCTCCCCGACGATGTAGGGGATGGCGAAGGAGCTGAACTCGACCTCGCGGGACAGGTCGAACCGGTCGATCGCCTTGATGAGCCCGATCGTTCCGACCTGGATGACGTCATCCATCTCGCCGCTGCCGCGGTTGCGGAACCGGCGGGCCGCGAACCGCACGAGCGACAGGTTCATCTCGATCAGGGTGTTACGCGCGTACTGGTACTCGTGTGTACCTTCTTCCAGCACCGTCAGCCGGTCGAGGAACAGCCTGGTCAGTACCTTGGCATCCTTCGGCGCGATCCTTTCCGCGTTCTCGATCAACGGCAGAGCGGTGCCTGGCGCGCCGTCCGTTCCCGTGTGCGTAGGAGAGTGTGCGAGCTGCGTGACCGGCATGGGGGACAACCCTTCACGGGGTGAAGAAACCAAGTGACGCACGTGTGCCCGCGTTTCGTTCCCACACACGCGGCAGAAGTACCCTTCTCTAGAAACCGGGGAAGCCTCTCAGAAGTGCTTCGCACAAACTCCGAGTTTCGAGAGGCCCTCTGTGAACGGCGACCTGCGGAAACGTGATCGCTCCGGGGGCTCTCGTGGACCTCTCACAGATGAATCATTCCTGGCAGGGGGTGGACTTCCACCGTTGGGAGGGGCGCTTCTACGATGAGGCCCCGAGCGTTCTGTACCAGCAGGTGGGAAGTGTAGCGGCGGATGTTTTCGGTTCAGGTCGGGACGGCGGCGGGAACTGCGGTGCTCCAGCTCCGTGGGGAACTGGATGTCGAAAGCGTGGTGCAGCTGGACGAGGCCGGGGAGATTGCGGTGCGGTCCACATCGGCGCTGGTGGTGGTCGACTGTGCAGCTCTATCCTTCTGCGATTCATCCGGTTGTATCAGAGTCTGTCGGCCCACGGAGGGCGGCTGCGGCTGGCGTCGGTGGCCAAGGTCTTCTCGCTCACCGGGCTGGACATGGTGATCCCCGTGCATACAAGCCCCGAACTGGCCTTTGCCGCCGACCAGAACGAGCGTGACAGGGCGGCCGGTGCCAGAGCGGCCAGCGGAGCTGCTGGGTCCTGGGTTGGCGGAGGCATCTGCCGAAGAGGCGAATCTGCGCGGGCTGTTCGGTGAGTCCACCGCGCTATTCGCCTCGATGGCCGGGCCTGTCCACCTGTTGGAGGCTGCGAACCCGGCCTTCTTCACCGCTGTCGGCCTTAGGGCGTAACGCACCGGGCTGCCGCTCGGGCAGTTGATGCCCGAGCTTGCCGAGCAGGGCTTCATCACGCTTCTGGACCGTGTCTACCGCACCGGTCAGCCCTACACCGGCCGTAACGCACGGGTGCTGCTGGGCGAGGGCGCGCAGCTGCGTGAGGCGTTCTTCGACTTCACCTACGAGCCTCGCCGGGATGTGGGCGGCAATGTGATGGGGGTGCGGATGATCGGGGTGGAGACCACTCAGGTCATCCGCACCCAGCGGCTGACGGCCGAACACCGTGCCCTGCTGGAGCAGATCGCCCGCGAGGCCCCTGGAGGAGGTTCTGGAGGGGATGGCGAAAGTCATCTCGGACCTGTCGCCGGAGTTCTTGTCTCGGTCCTGCTGGCCGACGAGGATGGTCTTCATCTGCGGCACGGCGCCGCCCCGAGCCTGCCCGCCTTCTACAATCAGGCCATCGACGGTATCGCCACTGGCGACGGCATCGGGTCCTGCGGCACCGCCGCGCACCGCCGGCAGCGTGTCGTGGTCTCCGACATCGCCACCGACCCGTTCTGGGACGACTTCCGTGACCTGGCCGAGCACGCCGGCCTTGCCGCCTGCTTGTCCACCCCCATCCTGGGCCGTGAGGAGCAGCTGCAGGGGACCTTCGCGATGTGCCACCGCGTCCCGCGTGTTCCCGTCGAGGCCGACCTCGCGCTCGCCGGTGTCTTCGCCGGCACCGCGGCGCTGGCCATCGAACGCCACCACGCCGAGAAAGCCCGTCTGGCCGCCGAGGCGGGAGAGAAGGCAGCCCGTGACGACCTGGCGTTCCTCCTCAAGGCCAGCACCACCCTCGGCTCCGACCTCCACTACGCCCAGACGCTTGAGCGGCTGGCCGCGCTATGCGTGCCGGCCCTGGTTCCGCTGTGCGCCGTCGACGCCATCGAGCAGGGGCGGGTGCGCCGTATAGCCACCGCTGCCCCGACCGAGGAGGCTCGGCAGTTGCTGGCCTCCCACATCCCGGTCTACGACGCTGCGGACGACGCGGTGGCCCGGGTCCTCGCGACCTCGCTGACCGAAGTCGCCCGCCGCACCCCCACCGGACCCGGCCCGTGGCAGGAGCTGGGCGTGACCGGGTACCTGTCCGTGCCGCTGGCCGACCGCGGCCAGACCTTCGCCACCCTGACGTTGCTGACCACCGGCGACCACGTCTTCGACGGACATGCCGTGGCCCTGGCGGAGGAACTGGCCCGCCGCGCCTCTACGGCCGCCGGCAACGCCCGCCAGTACACCGAGCGTGCCGCCCTCGCCCGCGACCTGCAAGCCGGTCTTCTCCTGCCCGACCTGCCCACCCTGCCCGGCGCGGAGCTGGCCACCTACTACCACCCCGCCGGTGAAGGGCTGGAGATCGGCGGCGACTTCTACGACGCCTTCCCCCTGGAGGACGGCAACTGGGCTCTCATGCTAGGAGACGTCTGCGGCCGCGGCGCGCTGGCCGCCACCACCACCGCCCTGGTCCGGCACACCGTCCGCGCCGTCGCCTCGTTCCTGCCCGGCCCCGAAGCAGTCGTCCAGGCCGTCAACCACGCACTGATCAAACGGCACGGCAGTCACGGCACCGGCTTCGTCACCCTCGTCTACGGCCACTTCACTGCCACCGAGGGCGGACCGGAGATAGAACTCGTCCGAGCCAGCCGCACCCTCCCCCTGCACCTCACCACGGACGGCGCACATCCCGTCCACATCGACGGCCCGCTCCTCGGCGTGCTGCCACGCCCCCGCCTGGACTCACGCCGCATCAGCCTCGCCCCCGGGCAGAGCCTGGTCCTCTACACCGACGGCATCACCGAAGCCCGCAACAGGGCGAACCAACTGTTCGACGAGGACCGGCTCATCCAGGCACTCAATTCCGCACCACGCCGGGCCCCGGACGTCCTGGGCGCCCTCACCGCCGCGGTCCGCTCCTTCACCGATGGCCGCGACATCGACGACGACCAAGCCGTACTCGTCCTGACCGTCACCCATCCCGGCGCGGACAGGGGGCAATGAGCCATGCAGTCGAGGGGCCCCATCGCGCTCATGAGCGAGTGGACACACCTGTTCGTTGTCCTCCTGGAGGGCGAGGGGGGCGAGGCAAAGGACCTCGCTCTGGTCGAGCTTGCTCTGGAGTCCGCCCAGCGCTCCGGCAAACAGGTCGTGGTCAACCTGTCCGGCGTGCGGGTCATGGGCGTACACCTGCTGGGCGAACTCCTCAAACCCGTCCGCCTCGGGAAACCCACCCCGTGGCTCGCCGGACCGCTGAACAGCCATGCCGAAAGCACTCTGACGGTGACCGGGGCAGCTGACGCGTTTCGAATCTTCCCCACGCTCATGGCCGCAGCAGCGGCCTCCTGACCGCCAACCGGTCTGCTGGGGAGGAACTGCGCTCACGGTGCGACCGGGGGCAGCGTCGGGATGGGAGCGATTCGACGAACGCGGTGGGGCTGTGGTTCGTCGACCGTACGTCCACTTGTATCGCCCACTTGCAGCTCCCGTAAGGAGAACCCGAAAGTGGTGGGGGGCGCGCACCCACACCGAGGTTATCTGCGCGA